>DJAN01000147.1 GCA_002429615.1 Lysobacteraceae bacterium UBA6001 | reverse complement strand
GCGCCTGCAGCTGCTCCAGCGTGGCGGCGAAGGGGTCCACGCCGATGCCATCGAGGAACAGCTGGCGATACGTAGTGGTCAGCACGTCCGCCTCGCGGCCGACCAGCGCCAGAGCGCGCTGCACCAGCGCCACGGTTTCCTGCGCCAATCGCCGGTCATCCCAGCCGACGCGGTACCACTCCAGCATGGTGAACTCGGGATTGTGGCGTCCGCCGGCCTCGCCATTGCGGAATACCCGCCCTAGTTCGTAGCAGTCGCCCAGCCCGGCGGCGAGCAGGCGCTTGAGCGGATACTCCGGCGAGGTGCGCAACCAGCGCAGTGCCGGGCCGGCATCGACGTGGCCAGTGAAGCGGGTGGTGAACCCCTCGATGTTCGGCTCGGTGTTGCCCGCCGCCGACATCACCGGCGTCTCCACCTCCAGCACGCCGCGCTCGGCGAAAAAGGCGCGGACGTCGGCATTGATGGCCGCGCGCAAGCGCAGCGCGGACAGGTCGACATGCCCGCTCATGCGCCGTGCTTCCGCAGCAGCGCGAGCAGCTGCGCCTCATCCCACACCGGCACGCCCAGCGCCTGCGCCTTGTCGAGCTTGGAGCCCGCTTCGCTGCCGGCGACCACGAACGCGGTCTTCTTCGACACGCTGCCGGCCACCTTCGCGCCGAGCGCTTCCAGGCGCTCCTTGGCCTGGTCACGGGTCAGCTCGACCAAGGTGCCGGTGAGCACCACGGTCTGGCCGTCGAGCGCGCCGGCCTGCACCTCCACCGCTTCGGGCAGCTGCGCCAACAGTTTCTGCAGGCCCTGGCCGGCGCGCAGCGCAAAATCCGCATGCGAGGCCAGCCACGCCAGCAGCGATTCGGCCACCGCGGCGGGCACGCCGGCCGCAGCAAGCGTGTCGGCATCGGCGGCGCGCAGCGCATCCACATCGGCAAACGCTTCGGCGATCTGTGCGGCACGTACCGCGGTGACCTTCGGAATCTCCATGTCCTCCAGCAGCCGCGCGAACGACAGCTCGCCGCGCAGCTTGGCGCTCGGCGGGTGGGTGTCGGCGATCTCCACGCCGCGTTCGAGCAGCGCGGTGATGGCGTCCTGGTTGCCGCGCTGGTCGAAGAAGTGGCCGATGGAGCGCGCCA
Source organism: Lysobacteraceae bacterium UBA6001 (assembly GCA_002429615.1). Classification (GTDB taxonomy): domain Bacteria; phylum Pseudomonadota; class Gammaproteobacteria; order Xanthomonadales; family Xanthomonadaceae; genus Stenotrophomonas_A. Next base: position 14,356 of record DJAN01000147.1, on the reverse strand, counting down.
CTTCGCCACCGACGTCGGGTATGCGCTTGAACAGCGGCCATGGCAGGTCGCGGATCAGGTCAAGATTCCCGAACCAGTGCGCCAGCGCCTTGGCCGTGCTCTCACCGACGTGTTCGATGCCCAGTGCGTACAGGAAACGCTCCAGCGAGGTATTGCGGCTGGCCTGCAATGCCGCGACCAGGTTATCCGCCCACTTGGTGGCGATCTTCTTGCGGTTCCAGTCGAACGCCGGCAGCCCCGCGCGCAGCAGCGCGGCCTGCCAGCCCTCGGCTTCCAGCGATTCGACGCGCCGCGCCAGCGGGCGGTATTCGGCCTCGGCCAGATGCTCGCGCGCCTCGCGCAGGAACGCCTCCGGCGATTCGGCACCGGTCACCAGGCGCAGCGCCAGCAGCTGATCGAGGTCGAGCAGGTACAGGTCCGCCACGCCCTGCACCACCCCGCTGTCGACCAGCACCTCGATGAATTTCTCGCCGAGCCCGTCCACGTCCATCGCACGACGCGAGACGAAGTGGCGGATCGCTTCCTTGCGCTGCGCCGGGCAGGTCAGCTCGCCCGAGCAGCGCCAGACCGCCTCGCCTTCCTCGCGCACGATCTCCGAGCCGCATACCGGACACTGCCGCGGCATCTGCCATTCGACCGTGCCGGCCGGGCGCTGGTCGGCGATCACGCTGACCACCTCGGGAATCACGTCGCCGGCACGCCGCACGATCACGCTATCGCCGACGCGCACGTCCAGGCGCGCGATCTGGTCGGCGTTGTGCAGCGTGGCATTGGTCACCACCACGCCGGCCACATGCACCGGCTTGAGCCGGGCCACCGGGGTCGCGGCGCCGGTGCGGCCGATCTGGATCTCGATCGCCTCGACCGTGGTCGACTGCTCTTGCGCTGGGAACTTGTGCGCGATCGCCCAGCGCGGCGCACGCGCGACGAAGCCCATTTCGCGCTGGCCGGCGATCTCGTCGAGCTTGTAGACCACGCCGTCGATGTCGAACGGCAGCGCATCGCGGCGCTCGCCGATACGGCGGTAGTAATCGAGCAGTCCTTCGGCACCCTGCACCACTTCCACCAGCTCACTGACCGGGAAGCCCCAATCGCGCAGCTGCGCCAGGATGCGCGAATGGCGATCGGGCAGCGTGCCGCCCTCGACCTGCCCCACGCCATAGGCGTAGAAGCTCAGCCGCCGCTGGCGGGTGACGCGCGAGTCGAGCTGGCGCAGCGAGCCGGCGGCACCGTTGCGCGGGTTGGCCAGGACCTTGCCGCCATGCAGGCGCGCATGTTCGTTGTAGGCCTCGAAGTCCGCGCGCGACATGTACACCTCGCCACGCACTTCCAGCACCGTCGGCCAACCTTCGCCGCGCAGGCGCAGCGGAATCGCATCGACGGTGCGCAGGTTGGTGCTGACATCCTCGCCGGTGGTGCCGTCGCCGCGGGTGGCGCCCTGCACGAACAGGCCATCCTCGTAGCGCAGACTGATTGCCAGGCCGTCCATCTTGGGTTCGGCGGAGAAGGCCGGCGCGCGGGTGTCCAGGCGCTCGTCGATGCGGCGCACGAACTCCTGCACTTCCTCGTCGCTGAAGGCATTGCCCAGCGACAGCATCGGCACCGCATGGCGCACTTCGGCGAAGCCGCTGCCCGCGGCCGGGGCGTGGCCGACGCGCCGGGTCGGCGAATCCGCGCTGGCCAGTTCGGGGTGGGCGGCTTCCAGCGCTTCCAGTTCGCGCATCAGCGCGTCGTAGGTGGCGTCGGGAATCTGCGGTTCGTCGAGGACGTGATAGCGGTAATTGGCGTCTTCGAGTTGGCGGCGCAGGTCAGCGGCGCGCTGGGCGGGATCCGGGCGAGCGGTCATCGGTCGAAAACGGCACTGAATACGGAACAGGAATTCTAACGAGGGCGCGGCGAAGGTGGCATGAGGCGTGTTCCCTCTTGTCGGGGAGCGCCGTGCCCCGCTAGCGTGCGCTGTCGCCCGCCTGGAGCCGTGCCGTGTCCGCATCCGTGTCCCGTCGTTCGTTCCTGCAGCTGGCCGGCACCGGCCTGGCCGCCTCTTCGCTCGGCGTGGCGCCGGCCGCGTTGGCCGCCGCCGTACCGGCGGCCACGGCGTCGGTGGACCGCAGGGTCTACCTCAATTTCAACGAGTGTCCGCTGGGGCCGTCGCCGGCGGCGTTGCAGGCGATGTCGCGCGGCCTTGCCGGCACCGGGCGTTATCGCTTCGAGCTGGCCGGGCAACTGCGCGACCTGCTGGCGGCGCAGCTGGGCGTGCCCGCCGAGCGGCTGGCGCTGTATCCGGGTTCGAGTGATCCGCTCAATCGTGCGGGGCACCTGTTCACCTCGGCCGAGGCGTCGGTGGTGGTGCCGGACCCGACCTTCGAGGCGGTGGCGGACGTCGCCGCGGCGCATGGCGCGCCGGTACGCAAGGTGGCGCTGGCGGCGGATTTCAGCCATGACGTAGAGGCGATGGCGGCGGCCGATCCGCGTGCCGGACTGATCTACGTCTGCAACCCAAACAATCCCACCGGTTCGGTGACGCCGCGCGCGCGCATCGAGTGGCTGCTGGCGCACAAGCCGGCCAATGCGGTGGTGCTGGTGGACGAGGCGTACATCCACTACAGCGAGCAGCCGTCGGTGGTGGATCTGGCGGCCACGCGCGAGGACCTGATCGTGCTGCGCACGTTCTCCAAGCTCTATGGCATGGCCGGATTGCGGCTAGGCGCGGCGGTGGCCTCGCCCGCCTTGCTGGCGCGGATGGGGCAGATTGGCGAGAACCCGCTGCCCGTCCCGGCGATGCTCGCCGCCGATGCCAGCCTGCGCGACAGCGCGCTGGTGGCGACCAGGCGCGCGGCCAACGCGCGGATCCGTCAGCAGACGATGGACTGGCTGCAGGCCAAGGGGTATGCGTGCATTCCCAGCGAGTCGAATTGCTTCATGGTCGATGTCAGGACCGACGGGAAGGCGTTCTCGCAGGCGATGGAGGCGCAGGGGGTGGTCGTCGGTCGCAGCTGGCCGATCTGGCCGCAACGGGTGCGGGTCACGGTCGGGACCGAGGCCGAGATGCAGCGCTTTCGGGGGGCTTTCGGTGCTGTGGTTGGGTCTGGGGGTTGAAGCTTTTGGCTGTTCTTTTGCTATCGCGCGGCGGCCGGGGAGCTTGCGCTAGCGGGGGACGCCAAAAACTGCATCCATGCGGGGCTCGAAGGGCGACATCCATGTCGCCCTACGCCCCCGATAGCGCAAGCCCCCCGGCCACCCGATAGATCGCCCCGACCGGCGAAAAGATCAAAAGAAACAGCGGGCGGAGCCGCTGCCGCGGCCGTGGCTTCGGTGAGGCGAGCGAAGCGCCTCATCATTCGCTCTGGGGGAGAGCCCCCCTTTGTTAAGGGGGGCGCGGCGAAGCCGCGGGGGATAGGCAAGGGAAGCGCGGGGCCCCGAAGTTTGCTTGGCAAACTTTGGGGAGCTGATCCCGCGTTGCGGGATCAGCTGCGCCGCCGTTGACGAAGCGCCTCGCTACCAGCGAGGCGCCTTCGTCAACGGCGGGGCCTGGTGCTGGCGGTCGTAGGCACGCAGTTCGTCGCGAATGTGGGCGATGCGCTGGCGACCGAGCGCGTTGCGGCTGTCGTCCAGCACCACGCCTTCGAGCAGTTCGGCCATGCGCTGCACGGTCGGCAGCATTTTTTCCCAGGCATCGAGCGCGGTCATCGGCGCCGGCAGGGTCAAGAAGAATGCGATCGCCGGGGTCTCCATCGCGCGGATATTGGCCATGTCGAAGCTGCCCGGCTTCAGGATGCTGGCCATGCTGAAGATCGGCCCGCGCTCCGGGTGCCCTTCCACCAGCCGGTGGAACACGTTCATGTGGCCGAAGGTCAGGCCGGTCTTCTCGGCCGCCACCACGATATCCTCGCCGCGCAGCACCTGCCCGGCCTTGGCCGCGACGAACAGCGAGACGATCTTGTCGAAGTCCTGCGAGGGACGCTTGCCCAGTTCGCTGGCCGCGCCGTCCGAGGCACCCAGCCCCAGCTCCGGCTGCGACACCGCTTCGCCACTGTAGTCGCCGCTGTCGGCCCCGACGCCCGCCACGTCGCCCTCGCCGATCACCGGCTCGCGGCGCTCACGAGCGCCGGGTTGCGGCGCCGGCTCGCTGTCGACACGACGCCCCTGCGGTGGCTTCTTCGGCCGGCCGAACAGGAAAATCGCCGCTACCAGCAGCAAACCAACGATCAGGATGCCAATTCGCATCATGGCCATGTCGGACATCAGCGTCTCCGGCAATGGGTCGTGAAAGGGATTCGCATAAGCCTGTCAGCTAAACGGCGAAATTGAAACCCTGCGCGGTACGCGGCGTCCATGCTGCGGCGCAACCTCGGCTCAGGCCGCGCCGGCCAGGCGCGCGGCTTCTTCCAGGTCCACGCTGACCAGGCGGCTCACGCCCGGTTCGCGCATGGTCACGCCGGAGAGCTGGTGCGCGGCTTCCATCGTCGCCTTGTTGTGGCTGACGAACAGGAACTGCACCTTCTCGCTCATCTCCTTGACCATGTTGGCCAGGCGGCCGACGTTGGCTTCATCCAGCGGCGCGTCCACCTCGTCCAGCAGGCAGAACGGGGCCGGATTGAGCTGGAAGATGGCGAACACCAGGGCGACGGCGGTCATCGCCTTCTCGCCGCCGGACAGCAGCGAGATGCTCGATACGCGCTTGCCCGGAGGCCGCGCCATGATCGCCACGCCGGTATCCAGCAGGTCCTCGCCGGTGAGTTCCAGGTAGGCATGGCCACCGCCGAACAGGCGCGGGTACAGCGCCTGCACGCCGGCGTTGACGCGGTCGAAGGTGTCCTTGAAACGACCACGGGTCTCGCGGTCGATCTTGCGGATCGCGTCTTCCAGCGTTTCCAGTGCGGTGGTCAGGTCGACGTTCTGCGCTTCCAGGTACTCGGCGCGCTGGGCGGCTTCGCCGTACTCGTGGATCGCGGCCAGGTTGACCGGCTCCAGCCGGCGCATGCGGCCGTCGATCTGGTGGACGGCCTGTTCCCAGTCGGCGACGCGCGCGTCTTCCGGCAAGGTGTTGATGACGTCTTCCAGCACGAAGCCGGCCTTCACCACCGCCGCCGACAGCTGCTCGGCGCTCAGCACCAGCGCCTGCTGGTCGAGCTTACGCTGGGAAATGCGCTCGCGCTGCGCCAACGCCTGTTCGTCGCGCTGGTGGCGGGTCTGTTCCAGGCCGCGCAGTTCGTGGTCGATGCCATCCAGCTGGGTCCGCGCCTCGGCCAGTACGCGCTCGGTGCGCACGCGCTCGCTCAGCGCGGCCTGGTGTTCCTGCTCCAGCGTCTCCACCGGGGAATCGCCTTCGCTGAGCTGGGCGACCAGGTCTTCCAGGCGGGTATCGAGCTGGCCGCGCTGGTTGCCCATGCGCTCCAGCGTCTGCCCCAGCGAGGTCATCTGGGTGCGCTGCGATTCCAGCGTCAACGCCAGCGCGTGCGAGGCATCGCGCACGCTGCGCGCGGCGTCGCGGGCCAGGTCGCGGGCTTCGGTGAACTGGCGGCGCTCGGTTTCCAGCGCCTGCCGGGTGGCTTCCAGGTCGCCCATGCGGCCGACCGCGTCCTCCAGCTTGGCGCGGGCTTCGCGGGCCTGCTCACGGCTGCTGTCCAGGGTTTCGATCAGCTGCGTCAATTCGCTCTCGATGCGCTCGATGCGCAGCCGCGCGGTATCGACCTTGCCCTGCTGGCTCTGCAGCTGGCCGGCCAGTTCGGACACGCTGCGGTGGGCCATGTAGAGCTGGCGCTGCGCGTCCTCGCGCTGCTGCTCGGCTGCCAGCAACTGGTCGCGGAAGCTGCCCAGGCGGTGTTCGAGTTCGGCCTCGCGCTCGCCCAGGGTTTCGATCTGCGCGCGCAGCTCCTGGATCTCGCGCTCGCGCAGCAGCGCGCCCTGCTTGGCGGCGCCGGAGCGCGACACGCGCACCCAGCCCTCGCCCAGGCGCTCGCCATTCCGGGTGATCACCGAATCCTGGTCACCCAGCTGGCGCTGCAGCTGACGCGCGGCGGCAAGATCATCGGCACCGTGCAGGCGCGCGAGCAGGCGCCGGATCGCCAGCGGGCCACGCACCTTCGATGCCAGCGAGGTCGCCGCGAACTCGCCCTCGCCGGTTTCATCGGACACCAGCGCGATACGGCCTTCGCCCAGCTCGCCCAAGGCATCGACCAGCGCGGCCGGGTCATCGACCAGCACGCCCTCGATCAGCTGGCCGAGCGCGCTTTCCACCGCGTTCTCCCAGCCCGCTTCAACGGTGATGCGTTCGCCCACGCGCGCGGCGCTGTCCAGCCCACGCGACTTCAGCCATGCCACCGACGCGCCCTGCTCCTGGCCAAGCGCGGCCTGCTGCAGGGTTTCCAGCGACGACAGCCGGCCACGCGCGGCCTGCGCCTGCTTGCGCACCTCGGCCAGCTCGCCCTGGCTGCCACGCTGCTGCTCCTGCAGGGCAGCCACCGACTGCTTGCGCGTCTCGACCTGCTCGTTGAGGCCGTCCAGCGCGGCCTTCTGCGTCTCGTGCTGGATCTGCGCCTGCTCGAACGCTTCCGACAACGCGTCCAGGTCCAGCCCGGCACGCTCGCCGGCCAGCGCCTCGCGGCGACGGTCGGCTTCCAGCGCCTGGCGGTCGAGATAGTCGACACGGGTACGCTCGACCTCGCCCGCACGCGAGGCCTCGCCGGTATCGCGGGTATGGTGCTCCCAACGCTGCTGCCAGTCGGACAGGCGCGCTTCGGCCTCGCGCAGCGCTTCCTGCTTGAACTCGTTTTCCTCGCGCAGCTGCTCCAGCTGCGGCTCGGCCGCTTCCACCGCCTCGCGCAGCACGGCCAGCTTGGCCGCGTCGCCGGTGATGTGCTGGGTCAGTTCCTGCAGCTGGCTCTGCGCTTCGTCGCGCGCCTTGTGCAGGCGCTGCGAGAGTTCGCGCTGATGGTGGATCTGCTGCTCGATGCGCGCCAGCGTGCTGCCGACCTGGTAGACGTCGGCCTGCGCCTTGGCCAGCAGTTCGGCGGACTCCTCGCGCCGCACGCGCCCGGTCTCGATACGTGATTCGGCCTCGCGCTGCTCGGCGATCAGCTGCTGCAGCTTGGTCTCCTCGCGCGACAGCGCCTCGCGCAGGCCCTGCACGCGGCCGTCGAGGCCGCGGTATTCCAGCGCCTTCCACTCCGCATCCTTGACCCGGCGCTCTTCCTGCAACGCCTGGTACTGCTCGGCCTGGCGAGCCTGGCGCTTGAGGTGTTCGAGCTGCTTGGTGATTTCCTCGCGCAGGTCGTTGAGGCGGTCGAGGTTCTCGCGGGTGTGGCGGATGCGGGTCTCGGTTTCCTTGCGGCGCTCCTTGTACTTGGAGATGCCGGCGGCCTCTTCCAGGTACACGCGCAGGTCTTCCGGGCGCGCCTCGATGATCTGGCTGATCATGCCCTGCTCGATGATCGAGTAGCTGCGCGGGCCCAGGCCGGTGCCGAGGAACAAGTCGGTGATGTCGCGGCGGCGGCACTTGGTGCCGTTGAGGTAGTACGCGCTGGAGCCGTCGCGGCTGACCGTGCGCTTGACCGAGATTTCGTTGAACGCGGCGTATTCGCCGCTGATCGCGTGGTCGGCGTTGTCGAAGATCAGCTCGACGGTGGCCTGCGAGACCGGCTTGCGCGCCGAGGAGCCGGAGAAGATGACGTCGGTCAGCGAGTCGCCGCGCAGCCGGCTGGCCGAGCTCTCACCCATCACCCAGCGCACGGCGTCGATGATGTTCGACTTGCCGCAACCATTCGGCCCCACGACACCGGTCATGTTGGTCGGCAGGTGCAGCGTGGTCGGGTCGACGAAGGACTTGAAGCCGGACAGCTTGATGGTGGAAAGGCGCATGTGGCGTCGGGTTCCGGGCGCCGCACACGGCGTCGCCAGCAGGTTTTTCGGTGGTTTCCGCGCCCAAGCCGTTGATCTGGCTGGAATCCGGGTGGGTGGGCGTGGCAGTGGGTCTTGAGTATAGCGGGCGCGTCACGGCCGGCGGGAAGCCCGAAGGACAGCGGCACGCGCCGGATGGCGCTGGCGGCGCCCCAAAAAGCAACGGGCGCCCTGAGGCGCCCGTGGCAGGATCGCGGCGTGAGCCGGGATCAGGCAGCGTCGGACTCGACGATGACCTTGACGGTCACTTCGACGTCGGCGTGCAGGTGCACCAGGACGTCGTACTCGCCGATGTTGCGGAACGAGCCTTCGCCCAGGATCACTTCGCTCTTTTCCAGCGGCAGGCCGGCGGCGGTGAAGGCCTCGGCGATGTCACGCGGGCCGACCGAGCCGTACAGCTTGCCTTCGGTCGAAGCGTGGGCCGACACGGTCACGCTGGCGCCTTCGAACTTGGCGGCACGGGCCTGGGCCTCGTCCAGCTGGCCCTTGGCATTGGCTTCGTACTCGGCACGCTTGGCTTCGAACGCGGCCAGGTTGGCCTCGGTGGCCGGCACGGCCTTGCCCTGCGGGACCAGGAAGTTGCGGCCGTAGCCCGGCTTCACGGTGACCTTGTCGCCCAGGTTGCCCAGGTTGGTCACTTTCTGCAGGAGGATCAGTTGCATGGTTTTGCTCCGTTATTCGTTAGCGAGGGCATGGGCTCCCGCAACGGTGGCTGTCCGAATAGGACGGGATATCGCATGCCTCCACCCGGCCAAGAGCCGGGTGTGGCGCGCTGACGTGCTTAGACGTCGTGGTTGTCGGTGTACGGGATCAGGGCCAGGAAGCGGGCGCGCTTGACGGCCGTGGCCAGCTGGCGCTGGTACTTCGACTTGGTGCCGGTGACGCGGCTCGGCACGATCTTGCCGTTCTCGGTCAGGTACTGGCGCAGGGTGTTGAGATCCTTGTAATCGATCTCCTTGACGCCCTCGGCGGTGAACTTGCAGAACTTGCGACGACGGAAGAACTTGGACATGTCAGTGCTCCTTAGGCGGCTTCGGCGTTGTCGCCGTCGTTGTCGTTCGAGGCGTTGTTGCCGCCCTCGTTCTCATCGTCGTCACGACGACGACGCTCGCCACGCTCGGGCTTGTCGCCCTTCTCGTCCTTGCTCTTCATGATCAGCGACTGCTCGGTATCCGGGCCATCACGCTTGATGACCAGGTTGCGCAGCACCGCGTCGTTGAAGCGGAAGCTCTCGACCAGCTCGTTCAGCACGGCCTGGTCGGCTTCGATGTTGATCAGCACGTAGTGGGCCTTCACCAGGTTCTGGATCGGGTACGCCAGCTGGCGGCGGCCCCAGTCTTCCAGGCGGTGGATCTTGCCGTTGCCATTCTCGACCAGCGACTTGTAGCGCTCGATCATGGCGGGGACCTGTTCGCTCTGGTCCGGATGGACCAGGAACACGACTTCGTAATGACGACTCATGTTTTCATACCTTTCGGATGTGGCCCGCGAGGGCCGGACAGCCCCCCGGCGGACGCCAGTGGGGCAAGGGCTCCCACCCGGAACCGGGCAGGAAGCAGGAAATTATGGCAGTTCAGGGACTTAGGCGCAACGGGGCGGCTCCGCACCCCACCTGCCAGCCCCTTCGGCAGCGGATCAGGCCTTGTCGGCCTCAGTGGTGAAGCTCTCGCCGCACCCGCATTCGGCCGTCGCATTGGGGTTGGAGAACGTGAAGGTCTCGCTCAGCCCGTGCTTGCCGAAGTCGATCTGGGTGCCGTCCACCAGCGGCAGGCTGTCGGCGTCCACGTAAATCCGCACGCCCGCCTGCTCGAACACCGCATCGCCCTCGCGCTCATCGCGCGCCAGCTCGGTGACGTGGCCCCAGCCGGAACAGCCCGTGCGGGTCACGCCGAAACGCAGGCCGAGCGCGCCGGGGGTCTGCTGCACGAAGCGCTGCACGCGCTCCAGGGCGACGGGGGTAAGGCTGACTGCCATGGGGGAAGACTCCGTAAGAACACGCTGATTATAGGCCCGGCCCTCGGGCCGGCCAGCGCCGGCGGCATGACACTGCGTCTCCCGCCCGGCGCTGCTTGAATGGGGGCCGCCGCCCCGCCATGCAAGCGCCCGCGACCCCCGTGCTTGCCTCGCAAGTGGGGCGCCCCGCATTTACACTTCCCGGCTCATTGGACAGTTCGCTGCGGCGAGGAAGAAACATCATGACGGTGGTCAGCGTTGAACATGCGCTTGCCGGGAAGATCCCGGAAGGCGGCGAGGCGACGGTACGGGGCTGGGTGCGCACCGTGCGCGGGTCTGCGAACCTGGCCTTCGTCAATGTCACCGATGGCTCCTGCTTCGCCCCGATCCAGGTCGTGGCCACCGAGACCCTGGCCAATTTCGAGGACATCAAGCGCCTGACCCCGGGCTGCTCGCTGGTCGCCACCGGCACGCTGGTGAAGTCGCAGGGCAAGGGCCAGTCGTTCGAGATCCAGGCCAGTGCGATCGAGATCGTCGGCTGGGTCGAGGACCCGCTGACCTACCCGATCCAGCCCAAGCCGATGACCCCGGAGTTCCTGCGCGAAGTGGCCCACCTGCGCCCGCGCACCAACCTGTTCGGCGCGGTCACCCGCATCCGCAACGGCCTGGCCCAGGCGGTGCACCGCTTCTTCCACGAGAACGGCTTCAACTGGATCAGCACGCCGATCGTCACCACGTCCGACGCCGAGGGCGCCGGGCAGATGTTCCGCGTCTCCACGCTGGACATGGCCAACCTGCCGCGCAACGCCGCCGGCGAGGTGGACTTCAGCCGCGATTTCTTCGGCAAGGAGACCTTCCTGACCGTGTCCGGCCAGCTCAATGTCGAGGCCTACTGCCTGGCGCTGAGCAAGGTCTACACCTTCGGCCCGACCTTCCGCGCCGAGAACTCCAACACCACGCGCCACCTGGCCGAGTTCTGGATGATCGAGCCGGAGATCGCCTTCGCCGACCTGGCCGAGGACGCGCGCCTGGCCGAGGAATTCCTCAAGTACCTGTTCCGCGCGGTGCTGGCCGAACGCGGTGACGACATGGCCTTCATCGCCGAGCGCGTGGACAAGAACGCGATCAGCAAGCTGGAGGCGTTCATCAACGCGCCGTTCGAGCGCATCGAGTACACCGATGCGATCCGCCTGCTGCAGCAGTCCGGCAAGAAGTTCGACTTCCCGGTCGAATGGGGCCTGGACCTGCAGACCGAGCACGAGCGCTGGCTGACCGAGGAACACGTCGGCCGCCCGGTGGTGGTGACCAACTACCCGGAGCACATCAAGGCCTTCTACATGCGCCTGAACGACGACGGCAAGACCGTCGCGGCGATGGACGTGCTGGCCCCGGGCATCGGCGAGATCATCGGCGGCAGCCAGCGCGAGGAGCGCCTGGACGTGCTCGACGCGCGCATGGCGCAGTTCGGCCTGGATGCCGGCCACTACGGCTGGTACCGCGATTTCCGCCGCTACGGCACGGTGCCGCACGCCGGCTTCGGCCTGGGCTTCGAGCGCCTGGTGGTCTATGTGTGCGGGCTGGGCAATATCCGCGACGCGATCCCCTACCCGCGCGCGCCGGGCAGCGCGGAGTTCTGAGATGACGCTGCTGCAGCTGGCGTTGACGGTGCAGCTGACGCTGTACGGCGTCGCCATCGTGGCGGCCTGTTTCTGCATCGCGCGGGCGCTCGGCCTGCAGCGCCAGGCCTCGCGCCACGGCGGCCAGCCCGCCTGGTGGCAGACCGATGAGGCGCGCGCCGCCGTCTCGCATGCGGTACGACCACTGTGGCTGGTGATCGCCGCGCTGGTTATCGGCGCGCTGGCGCCGCGCCTGATGGGAGCCCTGCACGGATGACGCTGTTCTTCGCCCTGTGTTTCGTCGGCGTGGCGGTGGCGGGATTCTGCGCCTTCGTCATCTTCTGGCCGCTCACCCTGGTCCACCTGCGCGACCGCCACCAGGCGCTGGCCGCGGCGCTGGGCCCGGGCGCCTTCCTGAAACCCGCGGCGCTGCAATGGCTGCTGGTGCGCCGCTATCGCGATACCGGCGACCGTGCGCTCTCCGGGCTGGCCACGCCGGCCTGGCTGGCGCTGCTCACCCTACTCACCGGACTGGGCATGGCCGCCCTGCTCGGCCTGCTTTCCACGGTAATCCAATGAACGACAACGAATACACCTTCGAACAATGGTGGCTGGCCAGCCTGGGCCGGCTGCTGGTGTGGGCGCGCCTGCGCGTGAAGGAGGCCGGCACCGCCGAGGTCCTCGACAGCGACGGCAACACGCTGGCCTATGACAGCGAGGACAGCGCCCGCGCGGCGCTGTTCGATGCCGAGTTCGTCGCCTTCGACGGGCTCGACGAGGACGACGCGCTGGCGCGCGGCTTCTCGCTGTCCGAAGTCCAGCCGCCACAGGGCACGGACGACGAGCTGATCCCGCGGATGACCCAGCACCTGGGCGCACGCGCCTGATGTACAGCCCGCGCGCCTTCGTCGAGACCGACCTGGCCGCGCTGGATGGGCTGATCGCCCACGACCCGTTCGTCACCGTGGTCACGCTGGCCGAGGGGGTGCCGGAGGCCAGCCACCTGCCGGTACTGTACCGGCGCGAGGGCGAGCGGGTGCTGCTGGAAGGGCATTGGGCACGGCCCAATCCGCAGACCGCTGGCGGGCCCGCGCTGGTGATCGTGCAGGGGCCGCATGCGTATGTGTCGGCGTCCTGGTATCCGGACAAGGCACAGGCGGCGCGGGTGCCGACCTGGAACTACGCGGTGGCGCATCTGCATGGCCAGCTGCAGGCATTCAACGACGAGGCCGGCCTGGCCGACCTGGTGGACCGGCTGAGCCGGCACTTCGAGGCGCGCGTGGGTGGCGACTGGCGCTTCGATATCGACAATCCCCGCGAGCGCGCGCAGCTGCGCGGCATCGTCGGCTTCCGCTTCGTGCCCGAGCGCATCGAGATGAAATTCAAGCTCAGCCAGAATCATCCGGCGGAGAACGTGGCGGCGGTGATGCAGGCCCTGGCGCGCCAGGACGATGACAATGCGCGTGCGACCGCGGCGCTGATGCGTGACCGTACGGCTGCGACTGTACAGGGGGCTGAAGGATAATGACCGACATGAACTCGCTCACCGATCTACTCGAAAAGAACCGCGCCTGGTCCGACCGCATCAACGAGGAGGACCCGGAATTCTTCGCCCGCCTGTCCAAGCAGCAGAATCCCGAGTATCTGTGGATCGGCTGTTCGGATTCGCGCGTGCCGGCCAACCAGATCATCGACATGGCGCCGGGCGAGGTATTCGTCCACCGCAATGTGGCCAACGTGGTGGTGCACACCGACCTGAACTGCCTGTCCACCATCCAGTTCGCGGTGGACGTGCTGAAGGTGCGCCACATCCTGGTGGTCGGCCATTACGGCTGCGGCGGCGTGCTGGCCAGCCTGACGCAGGCGCGGCTGGGCCTGGTGGACAACTGGATCCGCCACGTGACCGATGTGGCCGACAAGCACGAGGGCTGCCTGCACGATGCGGCGACGCTGCCGCTGCAGCATGCGCGCCTGTGCGAGCTCAATGTGCTGGAGCAGGTGGTGCACGTGGTGCGCACGACGGTGGTGCAGGATGCGTGGAGCCGCGGGCAGGAGCTGAGCGTGCATGGCTGGGTCTACAGCCTGCGCGACGGCCTGGTGCACGACCTGGAGCTGGACGTGAGCGCCAGCGACCAGCTCGATACGCGCTACGCGGCGGCGCTGGCGAAGATCCAAGCCGACCGCCAGGAGCGCTGAGTCCTCCGATGCTGACCGCGCCGCTCAACCTGCACGCCTGGATCGAGGAACACCGCCACCTGCTCAAGCCGCCGGTCGGCAACAAATGCATCTACGACGGGGACTTCATCGTGATGGTGGTCGGCGGGCCGAACGTGCGCACCGACTTCCACTACGACGAGGGTCCGGAGTGGTTCTACCAGCTCGAAGGCGAGATGGTGCTCAAGGTGCAGGACGAGGGACAGGTACGCGATATCCCCATCCGCGCCGGCGAGATGTTCCTGCTGCCGCCGAAGGTGCGCCATTCGCCACGACGCATGGCCGGGTCGGTCGGACTGGTCGTCGAACGCCGTCGCCTGCCGCATGAGCGCGATGGGCTGATGTGGTATTGCCCGCAGTGCAACCATCTGCTGTACGAGGAATTCTTCGAGCTCGGCAGCATCGAGCAGGATCTGCCGGTGGTGTTCGAACGGTTCTATGGTTCGGTCGAGCGCCGCACCTGCCCTGCTTGCGGGACGGTGCATCCGGTGCCTGGGGAGGTTTCCTAGGCCGGTTTTTTGTGGGGCGGCCTTTGGTCGCCCCTTTTTGTTTGTGGCGCTGGGGTGAGGGGGTTGGCTGGCTGGCCTTCGAGGTGGATCGGCTCGCATCGGTCCTGCACGGCCTCCGGGGGCGGGGCCCTTTCGGGACACGCCGTGAACCCATCCATGGGGGCTCGA
>DJAN01000145.1 GCA_002429615.1 Lysobacteraceae bacterium UBA6001 | reverse complement strand
CGGGCACGCGCATGCGCAGCGCCCGTTGACCAGTTGGAGCGGCCAGGCGCCGCAGGCGGCATGGGGTGCAGCGATGCTGGGCGAAAGCCCGGCCGACGGCGCGCCTGCCGGTGCCGGCCACGTGGCCGATCCCGGCCAGGGCAGCGCCAACGATGACCGCTTCACACCGGCCCTGACCTCGCTGCACGAGATGCTGGGCGCCGCGCGCCAGCAACCCGGCTTCGCGCCGGCCGGCGGCAAGCCGGGCACGCCGCGCGCCAGCAGCGGCGGTGTGCCGGTGCAGGCGCAGGCACTGCACCAGACGCTGGGCACCCTGCAGTCGCGCACGCCGCTGGGCGAGGACGCCACGCACGGACCGCGCAGCATCGCCGACGTGCAGCAGGAACTGCTGCGCATGCTGCGTGCCGAGCATGGCCCCCAGGCCGGGCTGTCGGCGCAGGACACCGACACCTTCGACCTGCTCGGCCTGCTCTACAACGAAATCGACCGCGAAGTGCGCGGCGGCACCTCCGCCGCCGAACTGCTGGTGCGGCTGCAGGTGCCGGTGGTGCGCGCCGCGCTGCAGGACAAGGCGTTCTTCGTGCGCGACCAGCACCCGGCGCGCGAACTGCTCAACGCGGTCGCCGAGTCCGGCGCCACCTGGCTGGCCGATGACGACGCCGACCCGCAGCTGCTGCAGAAGCTCGGCACCGCGGTGGACAAGGTCGTCACCGAGTACCAGGGCGACGAGGCGGTGTTCGAGGCCGCCAACCAGGAAATCCAGACCCACTACCGCGCGCAGGCACGCAAGGCCGAGGTTGCCGAACGCCGCCACGTCGAGGCGGCACGCGGCAAGGAACGCCTGGAAATGGCCAAGCGCCTGGCGGGCGACAGCATCGAGCATGTGTGCGCCGAGCGCGCGCCGCCGAAGTTCGTGCAGACGCTGCTCAAGCAGGCCTGGACCGACGTGCTCACCCTCACCCTGCTGCGCCAGGGCGAACAGTCTGAGGAATGGGCCGATCGCCAGCAGGCGACCGACCGCATCGCCGAGGTCACCTGCCAGCCGACCGGCGGTCCGCCGGATATCGCGCTGGGCGGCGAGGTCGAAAGCGCGCTGCTGCAGGTCGGCTACCACCGCGACGAAGCGGGCGCGATCGCGCGCCGGCTGTCCACGCCGGGCGGCGAGGACGATGTCACCTCGCGCACCGAACTGACCGCCAAGCTCAAGGCGCGCAGCCGCCTCGGCGAACAGGGTGAAGGCGAGGCGGCGCCGCGCAAGCCGGCACCGCCGTCGCGTTCGCCCAGCGAGGAAACCCATTACCGCGCGCTGCGCACGCTGCCGTTCGGCACCTGGTTCGAATTCGTCACCAACCAGCAGGGCGACGTGCGTCGCCAGCGCCTGTCCTGGTACAGCCTGATCACCGACAACGCGCTGTTCGTCAATCCGCGCGGGCAGAAGATCGGCGAGCAGTCGCTGGATTCGCTGGCACGGCTGATGGCCGCCGGCCAGGCCCGCATCGTCACCGAGGAGAAGGGCCGGCTGATCGACCGCGCCTGGCAGGCCACCGTGCGCGCGTTGCGCTCGCTGGCGGGCGGGCGCGGCCCGCAGGAGCAACCGGCATGATCCACGAAGCCCGCCGCAGCCCGCGCCGCCAGCCGAACGCGAGCATCCCGGTGACCGACTTCATGTCCGAGGCCGGCATCGGCCGTCTCGGCAATGTCTCCGAAACGGGCATGCTGCTGCTGGCTTCGGCGCCGTTGAACGAGGACGCGCTGTACCAGCTCAGCTTCACCCTGCCGGACCGCCACGGGCGCGAGCAGCACATCGCCGTCGGCGTGCACCTGCTGTGGCTGGAAGAAGCGCATGCACCGGGCCAGCATTGGGCCGGGTTCCGCTTCCTGACCATCAGCGACGAGCATCGCGAACGCCTGCGCGAGTGGGTGGCCGAAGCGCAGACCTGACCGGCCCGGCACCGCTGCCGGGCACCAGCGCGGACGTTTTGCGGCAAAATCGCGGCTTGCACTCCGCAATGCCGATCGAGCCACCGCCATGTCCCTGCAGGATCCCGGAACCCTCTACGCCGCCCATCTGGCCGTACTGAAACAGCGCGCGGACGAAGCGCTCGCGCGCGGCGGCTTCGACCACCTGGTGATCCCCAGCGGCACCCTGCATTACCAGTTGTTCGACGACCGCGACTATCCGTATGCGGTGAACCCGCAGTTCAAGGCCTGGCTGCCGCTGACCCAGGTGCCGAACAGCTGGCTGGTCTACACCCCCGGCCAGCGCCCGCAGGTGATCTTCCACCAGCCGTTCGACTACTGGCACGTGGTGCCGGCCGCGCCCAGCGGCTGGTGGGTGGAACACTGCGACATCCACATCATCCGCACGCCGGAAGAGGCGCTGGCGCTGCTGCCCAAGCCGCTGGCGCGCTGCGCGATCCTGGGCGAGGCACAGAGCACGCTGGGCGATTACGCGCCGAACAATCCGCAGGCAGTCGTCGACTACCTGGAATACCACCGCGCCTACAAGACGCCTTACGAGCTGGCGCTGATGCGCCAGGCCCAGCACCTGGCGGTGCGCGGCCACCGTGCCGCCGAAGCCGCGTTCCGCGAGGGGCGTGATGAGTTCGCCATCCACATGGCGTACTGCGCGGCGGTCGGACAGGACAGCAACGACCTGCCCTACGGCAACATCGTCGCGGTCAACGAGCATGGCGCGGTGCTGCATTACACCCAGCTGGACCGCGCGCCGGCGAGCGCGCCGCGCAGCTTCCTGATCGACGCCGGCGCCTCGTCGGCCGGCTACGCCAGCGACATCACCCGCAGCTACGCCGCCGATACCGGCAGCGAGTTCCAGGCGATGATCGAGGCGGTGGACCGCGCGCAGATCGCGATGGGCCAGGGCGTGCGCAACGGCGTGGATTACAAGCAGCTGCATGTCGACGCGCACCTGTCGCTGATGGGCATCCTCAAGGACTTCGGCGTGCTCAAGGTCTCGCCGGAGGCGGCGCTGGCCACCGGCGTGAGCGCGGCATTCTTCCCGCACGGCCTGGGTCACCTGATCGGCCTGCAGGTGCACGACGTGGCCGGCTTCGCCGCCAGCGACCGCGGTGGCCGCATCGAGCGTCCGCAGGGCCATCCCTACCTGCGCATGACCCGCGTGCTGGAACCGGGCATGGTGGTGACCATCGAGCCGGGCGTGTACTTCATCGATATGCTGCTGGACGAAGTGAAGAAGAACGGCCACGCCGACAGCGTGGACTGGGACCGCGTGGCGCAGTTCCGGCCGTTTGGCGGCATCCGCATCGAGGACGAGGTGGCATGCACCGACGGCGAGCCGGAGAACCTCACCCGGCCGGCGTTCGCCGCCGCCGAGGAAGAGGCGCGCGATCTCAAGTTCGTGGCGCACTAGCCCGCTTCGCGGGCTAGTGCGCGGGGGATGGCGTAGCCGCGAAGCGGCTGCGCCCCCAAAGTTTGCGCAGCAAACTTTGGGCCCCCTCCTCCTGCCTTGCCTATCCCCGCGCCTTCGGCGCGCCCCCTTAACAAAGGGGGTAAGGCGTAGCCGCTTCGCGGCTTCGCCCCCAAAGTTTGCTACGCAAACTTCGGGCCCCGCTGCTGCCTTGCCTATCCCCGCGGCTGTCGCCGCGCCCCCTTAACAAAGGGGGTAAGGCGCAGCCGCTTCGCGGCTTCGCCCCCAAAGTTTGCTGCGCAAACTTCGGGCCCCGCTGCTGCCCTGCCTATCCCCGCGGCTGTCGCCGCGCCCCCTTAACAAAGGGGGCTCTGCTCCATCAGATCAACTGCGGGTTGGCGGCGTCACGTTGGGGGGAGGCCATGAAGGCCTCGATCTCGTCGGCGCTGCGTTCGAGTTCGCCCGTCAACACCTGGTGGCCGTCGGCGGTGATCAATACGTCGTCCTCGGTGCGGATGCCAATGCCGCGCCACTTCGCGTCCACCGTGTCGTCATCCGCCGAGACGTACAGCCCCGGCTCGATGGTGAACACCATGCCCGGCTCCAGCAGGCGCGATTCGCCACCCAGGCGGTATTCGCCCACGTCGTGCACGTCCAGGCCCAGCCAGTGGCCCGTCTTGTGCCGGTAGAAACGCCGGTAGCCGCCTTCGTCGATGTTGGTCTGCAGGCGCCCCTTCAGCAGGCCCAGTTGCAGCAGGCCGTCGGTCAGGGTTTCCACCGCCGCCAGATGCCCCGCCTCATAAGGCACGCCCGGGCGCGCCTGCGCCAGCGCGGCAGCCTGCGCGCGCCCCACCAGGTCGTGCAGCGCGCGCTGCTCGCGGCTGAAACGGCCGTTGACCGGGAACGTGCGGGTGATGTCGCTGGCATAGCCACGGTACTCGGCACCGGCGTCGATCAGCACCAGGTCGCCGTCGCGGCTGCGCGCGCTGTTGTCGCGGTAATGCAGCACGCAGGCATTGGCGCCCGCCCCGACGATGCTTCCATAAGCCGGCCACGCGTCACCGGCGCGGAATTCACGCTCGACCTCGGCCTGCAGCTCGTATTCGTGGATGCCCGGCCGCGCGGCGCGCATCGCCGCCCGATGCGCACGCACGCTCAGGTCGGCGGCACGCTGCATCAACGCGATCTCGTCGCGCGACTTGAACAGGCGCTGCTCGTGCAGCAGGTGGCCCAGCTCCAGGAACTCGTGCGGCGGCTGCGCGCCGTAACGCACCTGCGCGCGCACGCGGTTGACCCAGCCGATCAGCTTCAGGTCGAAATCGGCGTCGCGGCCGAAGTGGTAGTAGACGCGCGAGCGGCCTTCGAGCAGGCCGGGCAGGATGTCGTCCAGATCCTCGATCGGATAGGCGTCATCCATGCCGTAATCGTCCACCGCACCTTCCTGGCCCGCGCGCCGGCCATCCCACGCTTCGCGCTCGGCGTCGCGTTCGCGGCAGAACAGGATGACCTCGCCGTGGCGCCGTCCCGGGATCAACACCAGCACCGCTTCCGGCTCGGGGAACCCGCTCAGGTACCAGAAGTCCGAATCCTGCCGGTACGGGTAGTGGGTGTCGTGGCTGCGGATGCGCTCAGGCGCGGCCGGCAGCACCAGGATCGCCTGGTCACCCGCCATCTGCATCAGCTGGCGACGGCGGCGCGCATATTCGGCCGCGCTGATGCCGGTCAGACGCTTCACGCCGGCCTCAGTTCAGACGCTGCCGATAGCGCGGGCCGAGGACGCAGTCGCCATGCAGCAGCAGCGCCGCCACGCGCACGAACTCCTCGATCTCGGCCAGGGCCGCCTCGTCCTCGTCGGCGCGGTCGAAGTCATTGCTGGATGCCTGCGCCAGACGCGCCAGATCCTGCAGGGCTTCCTCACCTTCGTCGGACAGCTGCGGACGCGAACGCGCGGCCAGCCCGAAGCCACCGAGGAAGGCGCGGCACCACTCGAACAGCGCGTCGGCGCGCGCGGCCAGCGGCGCACCGTCCTCCGCCAGCAGCAGTTCGAAGGCGAAATCGCGATCCCCCAGCTGCGCCGCGCTGACTTCGCGCAGGCGATCCAGCGCACCGCCCGGCGCGGGCGCGGGCAGGCTGTCGTCGGCCAGCACCCGCGCCGGCCATGCGGGAACATCGTCCCCGCCCCCCGCCAGCCAGCCACACAGTCCGCCATGCAGCTCGGCCGCGCTGGCCGCCAGGCCCAGTCGCTGGCTCTCTTCCTGGACCGCCAGGACTTCCGGCAATTCGCTCATCTGCTTCGTTTCCACACACATGGGGCATGCCGCGCAGCGCGCGACATCGGGCGCCCAGTGTAGCAATCCGGTGACATCGTCTTGTCGGTTTCATCCGCGCGGGTGACACTCGCGCATTACCCGCCGCACAGCCGTCCATGCCGTTCGCCAGTACCGCCACCCTGCTGCTTCATCGTCCACTGACGGCCATGGCCGCCGGCCTGGTCTCCGCCTTCACCGCCACGGTGTTCTGGCGCAAGCGCAACGAACGCGGACAGCGCCTGGAAGGCGCCGCGGCACAGGCGCTGCGCCTGATCGAGGAAGCGGTGCTGCTGCTGGATGCGCAGGACCGGATTCTCGACGCCAACCCCGCGTTCCTGCGCCTGGGTGGCTGGCACGACGAGGACGGGGTGCGGATGCAGGCATTCGCGTCGCTGCAGGCGCCCGCCGAGGAGGCCCCCGAAGCGGTGGCCGAGGACGAGATCTGGCTGCGCCGTGCCGACGGGCGGCTGGTGCCGTGCCGGGTCATCCGCCAGACCCTGGCCGGCGCGGGCCCGGCGCGCTCCCTGCTGTGCCTGCGCGATATCGGCGAGTCGCGCCGGGCCGAGCGCGAACTGCGCTACCTCGCCAACTACGACACCCTGACCGGGCTGCCGCTGCGCGCGCGCCTGGCCGAACACCTGGCGCATGCACTGGTGGAGGCGCGTCGCGAAGGGCACACGGTGGCCCTGCTGGCGATGGACATCGATCACCTGGGCCACATCAACGACTGGCTCGGCCACCGCGCCGGCGACCAGGCGTTGCGCGCCACCGCCGAGCGCCTGGCCGCGGTGATCGGGTCGCGCGGCGTGCTGGCACGCCTGGGCGGCGACGAATTCGCGGTGGTGCTCAGCGCCAGCGACGCCACCCGGCGCGCCGAGCAGCTCGCCGAGGACATCCTGCAGGCATTCGCCGAGCCGCTGCTGCTGGGCGACGACCACAGCACCATCGTGTCGCTGTCGCTGGGCATCGCCGAGGCGCCATCGCACGGCCGCCTGCCCAGCGAACTGCTCGCCCATGCCGAAAGCGCGACCCGTCGCGCCAAGGCCGCCGGCCGGCGCACCTGGCGCGCCTATTCGGCGATGCTCGACCGCGCCAGCCACCGCCGCGCGCGTATCGCCAACGCGCTGCGCGCCACCGAGATGGATCGCTGCTTCCACCTGGTGTTCCAGCCGCGGCAGTCGTTGCGCAGCGGCCGGGTGGCGGCGGTGGAGGCCCTGCTGCGCTGGCATGACGATAGCTTCGGCAATGTGTCGCCGGAGGAATTCATCCCGGTCGCCGAACAGATCGGGGTGATGCCCGAGATCGGCAGCTGGGTGCTGCGCCAGGCCTGCGCCACCCTGGCGCAGTGGCGCGAGGAAGGCCTCACCGAGCTGCGGATGTCGGTCAACGTGTCGGCCTGGCAG
Source organism: Lysobacteraceae bacterium UBA6001 (assembly GCA_002429615.1). Lineage (GTDB taxonomy): Bacteria > Pseudomonadota > Gammaproteobacteria > Xanthomonadales > Xanthomonadaceae > Stenotrophomonas_A. The sequence goes on along the minus strand of DJAN01000145.1, from coordinate 1,540 downwards.
CTGCGCCAGCCGACCTTCGCGCTGGAAGTGGCCGACCTGCTGGGCGAATACGACCTGCCGCCGGGCTGCCTGGAGCTGGAACTGACCGAAAGCGCCATGCTCGCCGAGGGCGAGCGCGGCATCGCCCTGCTGCGCGAGCTGCGCGCACTGGGCGTGGGCGTGGCGATCGACGACTTCGGCACCGGCTATTCGTCGCTGGCCTACCTGCGCCAGTTGCCGGTCACCACCTTGAAGATCGGCCAGCCGTTCGTGACCGACCTGGCCCAGGGTGGCGGCCCGATCGCGGCGGCGATCATCGACATGGGCCACGCGCTTGGCCTGCTGGTGGTCGCCGAGGGGGTCGAATACACCCGCCAGCGCGATTTCCTCCAGGCCCATGGCTGCGACGAGATCCAGGGTTACCTGGTGGCACCCGGCCGCGATGCGGTGGCCTGCCGCGCCCTGCTGCAGCCGCCCGCCGACGCGCGCCCGCCGCTTCTGGTCGTACCTTGACCGCCCCGCGACACGCCGCCTAGTCTTGGCCGATGGAACCGACCGATACCCTCGCCGAATTGCGCGCACTCGCCGCCCGGGTTGAGGGGCTGGTCGAACGCACGCAGCGCCTGGCCGATGAGAACCGCAGCCTGCGCCAGCAGCAGGAACAGCTGATCAGCGAGCGCGCGCAGCTGCTGACCAAGAACGAGCAGGCGCGTTCCCGGGTCGAGGCGATGATCGCCCGGCTCAAATCGCTGGAGCAGCACACGTGAGCCAAGGCACCGAACCGGTCAGCGTCCGCATCCTCGACCGCGAATACACCGTGGGCGTCAGTGCCGACGAGCGCGATAGTCTGGCGGCCGCGGCGCGGCTGCTGGATGCGCGCATGCGCGAGATCCGCGGCACCAACCGCATGGTCGCCCTCGACCGCCTGGCGGTGCTGTCGGCGCTGAACCTGGCGCACGAACTGCAACAGCTGCGCGACGAACAGGCGCGCCAGCAACGCGAACTGACGCGCACGCTGGGCGAACTCAACCGCCGCCTGGACAGCGTCTCCGATACACCGCGTTGAAGCCGAATAGGCGTTCCCATCGCAACAATGAATCCCCGGGGAACATTCCGGCGACGAATGCACTGGCGGGCTCGGCCGCACTGGCTATAATGGCCGCGCGTTCTCTGCTGTGAACGACGGCGTGTGCAAACATTCGCCTTGTCCCTTAATAACGACACCGGGGGCGCGACGACGCCGGGTGTGCATGTCCGCCTCGTAGCGGAAAGCCCGATGGTTTCCCAGCGTTCCCACTTGAACCCCGGGTTCAAGGTCGTTTCGCACGCATCGTCACCGCGGAGAATGCAATATTCCGCAGGAGCGGCGTCCCGCAAGGGCGCCGCTCCTGTCTTTTGCGGCCCTGCCCGCCACGCTGCAACGCGAAGGCCCCGCGCATGCGCCCGCCATACTTCCCCGCTCGAACTGGATCCGCATGACGGACACCCGCGACGCCCTGCGCCGTGAACTGCGCGACCGCCGCCGCGCCCTGCCGGCCGCGACCCGCATCGCCGCCGCTGA
>DJAN01000143.1 GCA_002429615.1 Lysobacteraceae bacterium UBA6001 | reverse complement strand
CCATGGGGGCTCGATGGCGCCATCCATGGCACCAACGGTCCCGAAAGGGGCCTGCCCCCGAAGTCCCCACGGATCACCTCAACCGGAGGGAAAAGCCGTGCCGCTCTGTCGCCGATGCCGGACGCGTGTCCTGTCCGTCTTCGTTCTTCGTTCTTCCTTCTTCCTTTCCTTCCCCTCTTCCTTTCCTTCTCCTCTTCCTTTCCTTCTCCTCTTCCTTTCCTTCTCTCCTGTAGGAGCGGCTTCAGCCGCGACCGCAAGAATGGAGAAGCCCGTAGATTCCCCGCAGCCGCCCAACTACTTCTCCCGGATGACGCATCCAAACGACATCCCAAACACGCCGCCACCCATCAACGCCGCCACGAATGCCGGCACGCCAGCTTTCTCCAGCACGAAGCTCACGCATGCTGCCAGCACGACGAAGAGGAAAAACAAGAACGCTACGCTGAGAATCTTCACGGGGTGCCCAGCTGCCTTTCCAAGTCGATGCCTTCACGGGTGCGTCGGCTTCATCTCAGTGTTGGAACCGGACAAGGGCGCGTCAATCGCGCGGTTGCATCACTTTCCCAACGGCGCCGGAAACTTCTGAAGTAAGCGATAGACCACAACCTTCGACGTCAAAATTCGTTGCACCGGAAACCACAGTTCAGCGGAAACTCCCCGCGATTTTTCGGTTAGGCTGGGCGACCCAGGGCGCCCCCACCGACGCCTTCCCGCAAACGTCCCACGCCCGGTCATCGATGAACGAATACCGCAGCAGTCTGGTCTTTGCCACGCCCGATATCCCCCTCCGCGACGATGTGCGCCGCCTCGGCGCGATGGTCGGCGACATGCTCGCCGAACAGGTCTCGCAGGCTTTCCTCGAAGAAATCGAGCGCGTCCGTACCACCGCCATCGCACGCCGCGAGACCGATGCGCCGCCCGCGTCGCTGAGCGCGCAGCTCGCAGGCCGCGATCCGCGCGAGGCGGAAGCCCTCGTGCGCGCGTTCAGTACCTATTTCCAGGTGGTCAACATCGCCGAGCGCGTGCATCGCATCCGCCGCCGCCGCGATTACCAGCGCAACACCGATACCCCGCAGCCGGAAGGCCTGCACGATACGCTGCGGCGCCTCAAGGCCGAGGGCGTGGCGCTGGACGAACTCGCCGACTGGCTGCCGCGCATCGACATCGAGCCGGTGTTCACCGCGCATCCCACCGAGGCGGTGCGCCGCGCGCTGCTGGAGAAGGAACAGCTGATGGTCGCCAGCCTCGTCGATGATCTCGACGGACTGCGCACGCCGGGCGAACGGGCGACCGATGCGGCACGCTTCCGCATGGCGCTCACCGCGACCTGGCAGACCGCCGATTCCTCGCCGGTGCGGCCCACCGTGGACGATGAGCGCGAGCACGTGGGTTTCTACCTCACCCGCGTGCTGTACCGGATCATGCCGGCGCTGTACGAGACGCTGGAGCATGCGATCGAGGAAACCTACGGTGCGTCGCTGCCGGTGCCACGCCTGTTGCGCTTCGGCACCTGGGTAGGCGGCGACATGGACGGCAATCCGAACGTGGACGCGCATACCGTGTCGGCCACGCTCGATGCGCAGCGCCGCGCGGTGCTGGAACGCTATCTCGATGAGTTGTGGCAGCTGGCCAGCCTGCTCAGCCAGTCCACCACGCTGGTCGCGGTCAGCGAGGCACTGGCGCAGCGTCTGGAACACTATCGGGGCCTGTTGCCGGAGGCGGCGGCGAAGTCGCGGCCACGCCATGCGGATATGCCGTATCGCTTGTTCAACGACCTTATGCGCGCGCGCCTGCGGGCGACATTGGCCGATGCGCCCGGCGGCTACGGCTCGCCGGAAGAGCTGGCCGACGATGTGCAGCTGATCCTCGACAGCCTGCAGGCCAATCGCGGGCTGCATGCGGGCTGGTTCGCGGTCCGCCGCTTGCTGTGGCGGGTGCGCAGCTTCGGCTTCCACCTGGCGCGGCTGGACGTGCGCCAGGAGTCGAGCGTGCATGCGCGCGCGGTGGCGCTGGCGCTTGGCCGCGAGGATTGGGAGTCGCTCGATGCGATCGCCCGGGCCGACCTGCTGGGCCCGTATGCCAGCGGCGCTCAGGTGCTGCCGGCGGCGGACGGGGAAGGCAACCAGCGCCTGGATGCTGTGTTTGCCGCGCTGGCCGATGCACGCCGTCGCCATGGCGCCGATGCGGTCGGCAGTTACATCATTTCCATGGCGCATGACCGCGCCGACGTGCTCACCGTGCTGGCGCTGGCGCGCCGCGGCGGGCTGGTGGAAGGCGATGCGGTGCCGCTGGATATCGTGCCGCTGTTCGAGACCGTCGATGACCTGCGCGGCGGTACCGATACGCTGCGCGACCTGCTCGCCGATCCGGTCTATCGCGCCCACCTGCGCGCGCGCGGCGACGTACAGATGGTGATGCTGGGCTATTCGGACAGTGGCAAGGATGGCGGTATCGCCGCGTCGCGCTGGGGCCTGCAGCGGGCACAGGTGGAGCTGCTGGAGGTGGCGGCCGAGTCCGGCATCCGGCTGACGTTCTTCCATGGCCGCGGCGGCTCGATCATCCGCGGTGGCGGTAAGACCACCCGCGCGCTGGAGGCGGCGCCGCGCGGCAGCGTGGACGGGCGCCTGCGGGTCACGGAGCAGGGCGAGGTGATCCACCGCAAGTACGGCATCCGTGCATTGGCGCTGCGGTCGCTGGAGCAGATGACCGGTGCGGTGCTGCACGCCAGCCTGCGGCCCCGGGCGGTGGAGCCACGCGAAGCGCGCTGGCGGGAGGTGATGGACCTGGTCGCCGAGTCCAGCAGCCGGGCCTATCGCGGCTTCGTCGGTGAGCCGGATTTCATGCGCTACTTCCGCCTCGCCACGCCAATCGACGTGATCGAACGCATGACGCTTGGTTCGCGGCCGTCGCGCCGGCTGGGCCAGGATGCGGCGCTGTCCAACCTGCGCGCGATTCCCTGGGTGTTCGCCTGGAGCCAGGCGCGTGCGGTGGTGCCGGGCTGGTACGGCGTCGGCAGCGGCCTGCAGGCGGCGGTGGAGGCGGGGCATGAGGACGCGCTGCGCGAGATGGCGGCGGATTGGCCGTTCTTCCGTACCTTCCTGGATGACGTGGCGATGGTGCTGTCCAAGGGCGATCTCAACATCGCCGAGCTGTTCTCGCGCCTGGCCGGGCCGCTGCACGAGCGCTTCTTTCCGCGCATCCGCGAGGAGCTGGCCCTGACCAAGCGCTGGGTCAAGTCGCTGACCGGGCAGCAGTCGCTGCTGCAGCACGATCCGCGGCTGGCGCTGTCGATCCGCCTGCGTAATCCCTATATCGACCCGATCAGCGTGCTGCAGGTGGATCTGCTCGAACGCTGGCGCGCGACCGGGGGCGAGGACGAGGAACTGCTGCGGGCGCTGGTCGCCTGCGTCAACGGTGTCTCGCAGGGCGTGCAGAATACCGGCTGAGCAGGGCAGGCAAGGGGACGTTGATGAGGACCGAGGGGGCTCGCCCGCGACGGCATCGTCTGTTGCGCGGCCTGATGGTGCTGGCCGCGCTGTGGGGAGCGCTGGCGCTGTATTTCCTGCTGCGCGCGGGGGCGCCCATCCGCATCGGCATCGGCGTGATCTGGCTGGCGTTGGCGGCAGCGGGTTGGCATGGGCTGCATGCCGGCCGCGAGAACTGGGCCTTGCCGGGCCTGTTCGGCGCGGCGTTCGCGCTGTTGTTCGGAATCTGGTGGAACATGCCGCCGCGCCAGGATCGCGACTGGGCCGATGAGGTGTCGCGCACCCTGGAGGCCGAGGTCGACGGTTCGCGGGTGACGCTGCGCAATGTGCGCGATTTCGACTGGCATGCCGATGGCAGCGCGGTACCGCGTTGGGAAACGCGGCGCTACGACCTCGACCGGCTGCGCGGCGCGGACCTCGCGCTGTCCTACTGGATGGGCCCGGCCATCGCCCATACGCTGGTCTCGTTCGAGTTCGACGATGGCCAGCGGGTGGTGTTCTCGCTGGAAATCCGCAAGGAGCGCGGCGAATCGTTTTCCGCGCTCGGCGGCTTCTTCCACCTGTTCGAGGCCACCCTGGTGGCGGCCGATGAGCGCGACATCCTGCGCGTGCGTACCAATGTGCGCGGCGAGGACCTGTACCTGTATCACCTGGCGATCGCGCCCGCACAGCTGCGCACGCTGTTCCTCGGTTATGTCGCCCAGGCACAGGCGCTGGCGGCGCGGCCACGCTGGTACAACACGCTCACCAGCAACTGCACCACGATCGTGTTCGACATCGCGCGGCTGATCGATCCCGGCTTGCCGTTCGACTATCGGTTGCTGCTGTCCGGCGGGTTTGCCGACTACGCACACGACCAGGGCGGCCTCATGCCGGGCTACGACATGGCTACCCTGCGCCGGCTCGGCCAGGTCACCGCACGGGCGCGGGCCGCAGGCGATGCGGCGGATTTCTCGACACGCATCCGCCAGGGCGTGCCGGGCGAATGAATCCCCGAAACGCACGAGGCCGCCCGGAGGCGGCCTCGTGGCGATCCCTTGCGGGCGCGCTTACTTCAGCTTGGCGTCGGCGCGCAGCGCCTCGGCCTTGTCGGTCTTTTCCCACGAGAACGCGGTGGCGGTGACCTGCTTGCCCGCGGCGTTGGTGTAGGTGAACTCCTTCGGCTTGCGGCCGAAGTGACCGTAGGACGCGGTCTGCTGGTACATCGGGTGGATCAGGTCGAGCATCTTGATGATGCCGTACGGACGCAGGTCGAAGTGCTTGCGGATCAGCTTCTCGATCTTGTCGTCGCTGATCTTGCCGGTGCCGAAGGTGGTGACCGAGATCGAGGTCGGCTCGGCCACGCCGATGGCGTAGGAGACCTGCACTTCGCAACGATCGGCCAGGCCGGCGGCGACGACGTTCTTGGCGACGTAACGCGCCGCGTAGGCGGCCGAACGGTCGACCTTGGACGGATCCTTGCCCGAGAACGCGCCACCACCGTGACGGGCCCAGCCGCCGTAGGTGTCGACGATGATCTTGCGGCCGGTCAGGCCACAGTCGCCCACCGGGCCGCCGATGACGAACTTGCCGGTCGGGTTGATGTGGAACTTGGTGCCCTTGTGCAGCCACTTGGCCGGCAGCACCGGCTTGAGGATCTCCTCGCGCACGGCTTCGATCAGGTCCTTCTGCTTCACGCTCGGATCGTGCTGGGTCGACAGCACCACCGCGTCGATCGCGCTGGCCTTGCCGTCTTCATAGCGCAGGGTGACCTGCGACTTGGCGTCCGGACGCAGCCACGGCAGCGGCGAGTTCTTCTTCTTGCGCACCAGCGCCTGGCGCTCGACCAGACGGTGCGACAGGTGGATCGCCGCCGGCATGTAGCTGTCGGTCTCGTTGGTCGCGTAGCCGAACATCAGGCCCTGGTCGCCAGCGCCCTGTTCTTCCGGCTTCTTGCGGTCCACGCCCTGGTTGATGTCAGGCGACTGCTTGCCGATCAGGTTCAGCACGCCGCAGGTGGCGCCGTCGAAACCGACGTCGGAGCTGTCATAGCCGATGTCCACGATCACCTTGCGGGTCAGCGCTTCCAGGTCGATCCAGGCGCTGGTGGTGATCTCGCCGGCGACGATCGCCACGCCGGTCTTGACCATGGTCTCGCAGGCCACGCGGGCGCGCTGGTCCTGGGTCAGGATCGCGTCCAGGACGGCGTCCGAGATCTGGTCGGCAACCTTGTCCGGATGGCCTTCGGAGACCGACTCGGAGGTGAAGAGGTAGCTGGACATCAGGCTTATATCCCTTGATTCGGATGGAAAGATGGGCGCGCATGATACACGCCAGGGGGAGCGCTTGCATTGTGCCCCCTCCGGGGTTGCCCCGGGTTAAGGCGGGGTCGTCCCGGGGACGGGATGACCACCGTCACGTCGCTGCCGCATGCCTGCCATGAAACGGTCTTCGCCTGCTTGGAGCATGCGCGGGCAGTTGGGGGATGCGGGACGCGCGACATGGCGACGATGCTGGAAACGGCCCTGCAGCAACGGTACCCGCAGTGGTTCGCGGGCCGGCGGGGGCATTGGGTGCGGCCGCTGGTACGCGGCTTCGGGCGCTGGTCGGGGTTGACCGGCGCCGAGCGGTTCCTGGCCGAACAGACCGACGTGCGCGGGCTGGCGTTCGTGCGTGCCGCGCTGGCCTTCCTGCGGGTGGGCTGGCATACCGACCCCGCCGCGCTGGGCGAGATTCCCGCCCAGGGCCGCGTGCTGGTGCTGGCCAACCATCCTTCCGGCGCGCGCGATGCGCTGGCCCTGCTCGACATGGTCGGCCGCCGTCGCCGCGATGTGCGCATCGTCGCCAATGACTGGCTGAACGCCGTCGAGCCGCTGCGCGAGTTGCTGCTGCCGGTGCGCATCCTCGGTGGGCAGCCGAGCCGCGCCAGCCTGGAGGCGGTGGAGCAGGCGCTGGCACAGGAGCAGTGCGTGATCGTGTTCCCGGCCGGGGAAGTCTCGCGGTTGGGCTGGCGCGGCGTGCGCGACAGCCACTGGCGTCGCGGCTTCCTGCGCTTCGCCCGGCGCAGTGGCGCCCCGGTGTTGCCGGTCCACGTGCAGGCGCGCAATTCGGCGTTCTTCTACGGGGCCTCGGCGCTGTACCGCCCGGCCGGCACCGTGCTGCTGGCGCGCGAGACCCTGAGCCGCCGCCAGCAGCAGCTGCAGCTGCGCGTGGGCACGCTGCGCCAGCTCGATCCGGCCGGCGGTGACGAGGCCAGCGTGCTCAAGGCGCTGCGTCGTGAGCTCTATGAGCTGTCGCGGCGGCCGTTGCCGGCACAGGCGCCGCTGCCGGCGCCGACACCGCCGGCGCAGGTCGCCGCGGGCGTCGCCGCGCTGCGCCTGCTCGGTCATACCGCCGACGGCAAGGAAGTGCGCGTGGGCCAGCTGGCGGCGGATGCGCCGCTGCTGCGCGAGATTGGCCGCCTGCGCGAGCTGACCTTCCGCGAGGTGGGCGAGGGCAGCGGACAGGCACTGGACCTGGACCGCTATGACGCCTGGTACGAACACATCGTGCTGTGGGATGCCGGTGCCGTCCGCATCGCCGGTGCCTACCGCGTGGCACGCTGCGCGCGGCTGCTGGCCGATCGCGGCCTCGGCGGCCTGTATAGCGCCGGATTGTTCGATTACTCCGACGCGATGATGCCGCGCCTGGCCGAGGCGCTGGAGCTGGGACGCAGCTTCGTCACCCCGGAATACTGGGGCAGCCGCAGCATCGACTATCTCTGGCAGGGCATCGGCGCCTACCTGCGCGCGCATCCGTCGATCCGCTACCTGATCGGCGCGGTGTCGATCAGCGCCTCGCTGCCGCTGGCCGCGCGCGAACAGATCGTCGCCTACTACGCGCGCTACCACGCCGATGGCCGGCCGCATGCGGCAGCCAAGCGACCGTTCACCGTCGAGCAGCCGGCATTGTTCCAGGACCTCGACGCAGGCACCGCGATGCGCGTGCTGCGCGAAAACCTGGATGCGCTTGGCGCCACCTTGCCGATGCTCTACAAGCAGTACGTCGAACTGTGCGAGCCGGGCGGTGCCCGCTTCCTCGCCTTCGGCGTGGATCCGGACTTCAGCGATGCCATCGACGGCCTGATCGAGGTCGACCTGCAGCGGCTGAAGCCGAAGAAGCGCGAACGCTATCTCGGTACCCCCACGACCCCGGAGATCCACGCATGAACCTTGCCGTGCTCGATCCGCCGCGCCGCGCCGTGTTCATTTCCGACCTGCATCTCGGCTCGCGCCATTGCCACGCCGCCGAAGCGGCGGAGTTCATCGCCTCGGTCCGCTGCCAGACGCTGTACCTGGTGGGCGACATCGTCGACCTGTGGTGGATGTCGCAGCGCCGCGCGCACTGGGATGCCGCGCACCAGCGCGTGGTCGAAGCGCTGCATGCGCAGGCGGCGGCCGGCACCACGCTGGTCTACGTGCCCGGCAACCACGACCGCGCGCTGCGCCGCTTCTGCGGCCTGGCGATGCCGGTGATGCAGGTGCGTCGCCGCGCCATCCATGTCACCCGCGATGGCCGGCGCCTGCTGGTCACGCATGGCGACGACTACGACGCAGTCACCCACTTCGGTGGGCTGCAGGAAAAACTCGGCGACTGGCTGTACTACCGCATCCTCACCGGCAACCGCCTGACCAACCAGCTGCGTCGGCGCTTCGGCCTGCGCTACTGGTCGCTGGCCGAATACCTCAAGCGGCAGAGCGGGGCGGCCGAGCGTTACATCGAGCGTTTCGTCCGTGCCGGCCTGGAGGACGCAAGCCGACGCGGCCTGGACGGCATCGTCTGCGGGCACATCCATCGCGCCGCGTTGATCGAGCGCGATGGCCTGGTCTATGCCAATGACGGCGACTGGGTCGAAAGCCTGACCGCGCTGCAGGAAACCGCCAGCGGTGAGCTGCAGCTGATCGACCATACCGGCAAGGTGCTGTCGTCGCTGGCCCCGCAGGCACTGCCGGCGCTTTCGCGGGCGGCCTGAGCCCCACGTCGCGGCGCCAGCGGGGCCGCTGGCCGCGCGCTCGCGCCAGTTAGCGGCTATCTTCGGCGGACAATTCCGCCGGAGTGGCTGTTGCCCGCATGGATTCGTTGACCCAGATCGTCCTCGGCGGCGCTGTCGCCGCCGCCATTGCGCCGGCGCGGCATCGTCGCGCGGCCCTGCTGGCCGGTGCCGCGCTTGCCACTGTGCCCGACCTGGACGCGCTGGTGCTGTGGGCGGCCAGCGACAACCCGGTCACGCTGATGACGGTGCACCGCAGTTTCAGCCATTCGTTGTTCGTGCTGCCGCTGCTGGGTGCGTTGATCTGGACGCTGTTCCGGCATTTCGGCCACGGCCGCGTGGCACAGTCGCCGCGGCGCTGGTTCTGGGCGATGCAGCTGGCGCTGGTGACGCATCCGCTGCTGGACGCCTTCACCGTCTATGGCACCCAGCTGTGGTGGCCGCTGCATCCGCATCCGACGATGTGGTCGAGCGTCTTCATCATTGATCCGCTCTATACGGTGTGGCTGGCACTGGCCTGCGTGATCGCCTGGTGCGTGCCGCAGCGGCCGCTGGCGCAGCGCGCGCTGGTGGCCGGGCTGGTACTGAGCAGCGCGTACCTGGGATGGTCGCTGCTGGCCAAGCATCTCGTCGACCGCGAGGCCGACCGCGCGCTGGCGGCGATGGGCCTGGCGGATGCGCCGCGCTTCTCGGTGCCGATGCCGTTCAACACGCTGCTGTGGCGCGTGGTGGCGATGACGCCGAACGGCTACGTGATCGGCGAGCGTTCGCTGGTGGCCGACCGCGGGCCGATGTCCTTCACCGGCTATCCCAGCCAGGTGCAGGCGTTGGCCGAGACCGCCGCGCTGCCCGCGGTGCAGCGGCTGAACTGGTTCAACCGCGGCTTCATGCGCGCGCAGGTGGTCGATGGCGAACTGGTGCTGAGCGACCTGCGCATGGGGCTGGAGCCGGAATACAACTTCAACTTCGCCGTCGCGCGACAGACGCCGGAAGGACGCTGGGAGGAAATCCCGCCGCGGCAGCTGCAGGGTGCCTATCGCGCCCCGGTGGCGCGCGGGCACCTGCGCGAGGCGCTTGCACGGATGTGGGCGCGGATCTGGCAGGCGCCGCCCGCCCCGGCTCAATAGACCGTGGCGCGCGCCTGCACGAAGGAATAGAAGAACACCGCGTCGGGATCGTTCTGCACCTCGTTCATCTCGCGGCGCATGCCGGCGACGATGTCCTCGCTCACCGAGCCGGCCTGCAGCAGCTGGTCGGCCGCCGAGAGCAGCAGTTCCTCCCAGAACGCGATCATGGTCTTGCGCCGGGCCGGCTCGCGGTTGTCCAGGTGCAGGGTCTTGATCTCGGTATGCACGTCGCGGAAGCCGCCGGCGAGCAGCAGGTTGCCGAGCTTGGCGCCGACGAACGGGTCGCCGCCGTGGTCGTACTGGAAGTCGTTGAATGCCATCCAGTAACGCCAGACGTTGGGCGAATACGGATGCAGCAGGAACGAGGCATTCATCACCTCGGTCACGTATACCGGCGAGCCCGGTGCCAGCACGCGGCGCACCTCGCTGAGCACGCGTGCGGGCGAGGGCACGTGTTCCAGCACCCAGCACAGGAAGGCCGCGTCGAACTGGCGCGGCTCGAACGGCAGGTTGCCGGCATCGGCCTGGTGCAGGTCGTAGCGGTCGCGGCACCAGGGCAGGCGTTCGAGGTTGGCGCGCGCCGAGGCCAGCTGGGATTCGCTGAGGTCCACGCCGGTGACGTGCAGGTCGGGGAAGCGCCGCAGCAGGATCTCGGTCTGCGCGCCCACGCCGCTGCCAACCTCCAGCAGGCGGCGTACCCCGGTGTAGTCGATCTGGTTGAACAGCGTGGCTTCCAGCAGGCGGGCCTGTTTCACCAGGCGTGCCTGTTCGGTATCGGAAAAGCCGTGCAGGTAGGTGGGCGAAGCGATCGGCGAGCTCATGGGGCGCTCCGAAGGAGAGGTCAGGCGGCGGACTGCAGGGCCGGTGCGACACCGGCGATCAGCGCGTCGAAGTAGTCGCGGGTCAGGGCCAGCTGCGCCTCGGGGGTCTCGGCGCGGTTGACCACCGCGCGGAACTGGCCGCTTTCCGGATGGTCCTTGGCGTACCAGCCCAGGTGCTTGCGCGCGATGCGCACGCCTTGTGGTTCGCCATAGAACGCATGCAGATCGGCGAGGTGGCCGAGCAGGGTGTCGCGCACGAACGCCAGCGTCGGGGGCGGCAGCCGTTCGCCGCTGGCGAGGAAGTGCGCGACCTCGCGGAAGATCCATGGGCGCCCTTGCGCCGCGCGACCGATCATCACCGCATCGGCACCGGTCTCGTCGAGGACCTGGCGCGCCTTGTGCGGCGAATCGATATCGCCGTTGGCGATCACCGGGATGCGCAGTGCGGCCTTGATCGCCGCGATGGTCTGGTACTCGGCCTGCCCGGTGTAGTGCTGGTCGCGGGTACGGCCGTGCACGGTGAGCGCGGCGATGCCGCTGTCCTCGGCGATGCGTGCGATGGCCGGGCCGTTGCGATGGTCGCAGTCCCAGCCGGTGCGGATCTTCAGCGTCACCGGGACCGGCACCGCGTTCACCACCGCTTCGAGGATGCGCGCCACGAGGGTCTCGTCGCGCATCAGGGCCGAGCCGGCCCAGGCGTTGCAGACCTTCTTGGCGGGGCAGCCCATGTTGATGTCGATGATCTGCGCGCCGTGGTCCACGTTGTAGCGCGCCGCCTCGGCCAGCTGCTGGGGTTCGGTGCCGGCGATCTGCACGCTGATCGGGTCCGGCTCGCCGGCATGGTCCATGCGGTGGATGGACTTGCGCGTATTCCAGAAGCGCGGATCGCTGATGGTCATTTCGGAGACCGCCAGGCCGGCGCCCAGCCGTTTGCACAGCTGCCGGAACGGCTTGTCGGTGACGCCGGCCATCGGGGCCAGGATCACGCGGGGTTCGATCAGGTGGGGGCCGATGCGCATGTGTCCATTGTACCGCCGGGCGGGTAGAGGGCCGGCGGGCGGGCAGGGCTGTCGGGGCTGAAGCCCCTCCCACAAGGGTTCATGGGTCGCGGCTGAAGCCGCTCCTACAGTGAGGAGGGAGTATCAGTGGCGGGGCGAATCGGGAGTGCCGCCACGAAGGTCGCGGTGATTCGACTGGAGGAGAGCCCCCCTTTGTTAAGGGGGGCGCGCCGAAGGCGCGGGGGATAGGCGAGGGAGGAAGCGGGGCCCAAGGTTTCGCGAAGCGCAACCTTGGGGGCGAAGCCTGCTGCGCAGGCTACGCCGCACCCCTTACGCCTGCGGCGTAAGCTTCGGCATCGAGACCGCGGCGCCTTCGGCCTCGGTCGAGCGGCCGGCGAAGCGGGTAGCGAAACGCACATGCTGCGCGAACGGCTCGGACGGCAGCTGCGCCAGCGAAGCGGCCAGCGCGCCGTTGAACGCATCGCCGGCGCCGGTCGTATCGATCGTCTGCGCCGCCTCCGCAGCCACGCGGTAATACGGTTGCGCATCACCACGCAGCTGTTCATCCGCGTGCGACACGAAACAGCCCACCGAACCCAGCGTGACCACCACGGTGCCGGCCGACAGCTTGCGGCACAGGGCATGCAGGCTGCCGCCATCCAGCGCGGCCACGTCATCGGCATTCAACCGCTCGCCGACATGGCGGCTGAGCAGGGCGGCAAACTCGGTCTCGTTCGGGGTCAGCACGTCGGCAAGCTTGAGCAGGCCGATCGAGCTCGGTGCATTGGCGGGCGCGGCGTTCAAGACCGTGGTCACGCCGGCATCGCGCGCCAGCGCCAGCGCCGCCTCGATGGTTTCCACCGGCGACTCCAGCTGCGCCAGCAGCACGCGCGCACCGGCCACCAGCGATTGCTGCGCGGCGATGAAGCCTTCGCTCAGCACCGCGTTCGCGCCCGGGCCGATCACGATGGTGTTGCGGCCGTGCGCGTCCACGTAGATGCCGCCGGTGCCGGTCGGCTCGCTGCTCGCCTCGGCGATCAGGGTGATGCCGTCCTGGGTGGCCAGGCCGCGTGCCATCGTGCCGCCGGCGTCATCGCCCAGCGCGCACACGAAGTGCGTGCGCGCGCCCGCACGTGCGCTGGCCACGGCCTGGTTGAAGCCCTTGCCGCCCGGGCCGGTGCTGTAGCGGCCGGCGATCGTCGCGCCTGGCGCCGGCAGCGATTCGCAGCGCCACACATGATCGACATTGAACGAACCGACGACGACGACCGAACTCATAAGGCTTCTCTTCTTGTTGCGATTGGGGGTATTGCGGTTACACAACGCAGGCCGCGGGGCCGATCAGCCGAAGTGCGTCAGCACGCCGGCGATGGTCGCGGTCATGAACGTGGCGATCGAGCCGCCGAGCACCGCACGCAGGCCGAACTTGGCCAGGTCGTGACGACGCTCCGGGGCCAGGCCGCCGATGCCGCCGAGCTGGATCGCGATCGAGCTGAAATTGGCGAAGCCGCACAGCGCGTAGGTGGCGATCAGGCCGCCCTCCTGGCTCAGCGACACGCCCGGCATCTGGCCGTTCACGATGCGCGACAGTTCGGTATACGCGACGAACTCGTTGATCACCACCTTCTGGCCGATCAGCGAGCCGACCGTGGTCGCATCCGCCCACGGCGTGCCGATCACCCAGGCCACCGGCGCCAGCACGAAGCCGAACAGGGTGGAGAGGTTGGTCGGACGGCCGATCGCCGTGGCCAGGCCGGTGACGTCGCCGATCCAGGTCAGCGGCGCGTTGACCAGCGCGATCAGGGCGATGAAGGCCAGCAGCATCGCGCCGATGTTCAGCGCCAGGCGCAGGCCGTCGCCGGCACCGGCGGCGGCCGCGTCGATGATGTTGGAGGTGGTCTTCTCCACTTCCATCTTCACCGTGCCGCGGGTGAGCGGGGTGCCGGTCTCCGGCACCAGCAGCTTGGCCACCACCAGCGTGGCCGGCGCGGCCATGATGCTCGCCGCCAGCAGGTGCTTGGCGTAGAACGCCTGCTGCACCGGGTCGCCACCGCCGAGCATGCCCACGTAGGCCGCCAGCACGCCGCCGGCGATGTGCGCCATGCCGCCGATCATCATCGTCAGCAGCTCGGACTGGGTCATCTTGGAGATGTACGGGCGCACGGTCAGCGGCGCTTCGGTCTGGCCGATGAACACGCTGGCGCACACGCTGGTGGTCTCCGCGCCGGACACGCGCATCACCTTGGTGATCGCCCACGCCATCGCCTTGACCACCGCCTGCATCACGCCCAGGTGGTACAGCACACCCATCAGCGCCGAGAAGAAGATGATCGTCGGCAGCACCTGGAAGGCGAAGATGAAGCCGTAGCTCTTGACGTCCATCAGGCTGCCGAAGATGAAGTTCGAGCCTTCGTTGACGAAGCTCAGCACCTTCACGAAGGCCTGGCCGAGCCAGTCGAACACCTTGCGTCCGCCCGGCACCAGCAGCACCAGCGTGGCGAAACCGATCTGCAGGGCGAGGCCGGTCAGCACCAGCCGCCAGTCCACCGCGCGCTTGTTGTTGGAGAACAGCCAGGTGATGCCGATGAGCACCGCCAACCCGAACAGGCCGAAGCCGATCCTTCCCAAACCTTCGAGCATGCGTATCCCCCGGACCCCGGCAAAAGGAGGAAGCCTAGAGCAGGGGGGCAGGGCGGGCAAGGACAGCGGGTTCAGCTGATCGCTTTCCCTTTGCGCTCAAGGCATTGCACCGGCCGGGCGGGTACACTGCCGCCCCGGCCGCGATCGACCCCGTGGCCGCCCACAGGAACGATGCCATGCAATACCGCCGTCTCGGATCCACCGGCCTGCAGCTTTCCGCGCTGTCCTTCGGCGCGTGGGTGACCTTCGGTGGGCAGATCGGCCGCGATGAGTCGCGCAACCTGATCGCCGCCGCCTGGGACCATGGGATCAACTTCTTCGACAACGCCGAGGTCTACGCGCAGGGCCGCGCCGAGCAGGTGATGGGCGACGTGATCGCCGACCTGCGCCTGCCGCGCGATGGCTACTGCGTGTCCAGCAAGGTGTTCTTCGGCAGCGCCGCCGAGCCGCGGCCGACCCAGCGGGGGTTGTCGCGCAAGCATGTGGTCGATGCCTGCGAGGGCGCGCTGCGCCGGCTGCGCGTGGACTATCTCGACCTCTATTACTGCCACCGCCCCGATCCCGATACGTCCATCGAGGAAACCGTACGGGCCATGGACCTGCTCGTGCGCCAGGGCAAGGTGCTGTACTGGGGGACCTCCGAGTGGTCGGCGGCACAGCTGGAGGAGGCGCACGCCATCGCCCGTGCCAGCGGCGCGTTCGCCCCGTCGATGGAGCAGCCGCAATACAACCTGCTGCACCGCGAACGCGTGGAGCATGAATATGCCGCGCTGTGCGCCGCCGGCATGGGCACGACGATCTGGTCGCCCTTGGCGTCCGGCCTGCTGACCGGCAAGTACAACGAAGGTGTCGGCGCCGATGCGCGCCTGGGCCAGCCCGGCCGGGAGTGGCTGCGCGACCTGGTGATCGGCGAGCCGGCCGAGCAGCGCGTCGAGCGCGCGCGCCGTTTCAGCGCGCTGGCCGCCGAACTGGGCGAAAGCCCGGCGCAGCTGGCCATCGCCTGGTGCCTGCGCAATCCGCAGGTGTCCAGCGTCATCCTGGGGGCCAGCCGCGTATCCCAGCTGCTCGAGAACCTCGGCGCGCTGGAGGTGCTGGCGCGCTACGACGAGGCCACCTGGCGCCGCCTGGAAGCCGCCACCGCGCTGGCGGGCTGAGGCCGCCGCTTCCGTGCACCCATCCACGCCCGGCGGGGCTTCGCCGGGTGCCATGCCCCGTGCCTACCGCCGCGCCATGTCCGATTAGAGAAATAAATGGCAAAAGACGAGAATGGCTATTGATGTTGAGATGAGAATCATTATCATCAAGCCGTGATCGCAAGGAGACACGAGTCCATGAACGCAACCCCGATCCTGCTGCACCCGGAAACCCTCCACCTGCGTGAGCGCACCGCGCCGCGCAGCGTGCCCGCCGAGGATGTGCTCAGCAGCGAGGCCCTGCTCAAGGGGCGCCGCGAGGTGCTGATCCAGCACGGCGACCGCGTGTACCGCCTGCGCCATACCAGCAACGACAAGCTGATCCTTACCAAGTAACCCTCCGCGCCCGTCCGCGAAGGCTCGCTCTCTCCCCTCGGCCGGCGGTTGCCTTGTGCACCCCGGTCGGGGTCTTCGCTTCGACGGGCCCGCCTGTCCAGGAGGAACCGATGCTGCACGTTTCGCGCCCCATGGGGCCGGATGTCGCCGGGTTGCCTGACGTGGTACCCGAGTTTCCGGTCGTCTCCGATACGCTGCGCTGGCGCGGCCCGGGTGATCTGCCCGCGCCGGGGATGCCCCATCCGGGGCAGTTGGCCGCGCTCGGCATCGTCCTGTGCCTGTACCGGCCAACGCTGGGCCCCGAGCTGGAAGGCTGGCGCCGCGCCCGCAGCATCGCCGCCTGCCAGCAGCTGGATAGCGACGGCCTGCACGAGCGCCTGGAGTTCTTCGACGCGCAGGGCCAGTGCTGCTGGCAGTTGTGCCTGCTGCCGGACAGCGACTTCCTCGCCTGGGACCGCCTGCTCGCGGGGGTGCCCGCATTGGCCGAAGCCGCCTCGGCGGGGGTTGCCGAGCGGCTGTGGCGTCGCCTGGCGCACCGCCTGCGTGGCGGTGATGCCTGGCACGGCATGGTGCTGCGCCTGCGCGCGGCCGGTCCGCTGGGCATGACCTTGGCGGCGCAGGCGGCAACGCCTTCCGCGCTGGGCCTGCAGGTCGCGCGGCGGTGGCCACGCGGCGACGCCTTCGCCGACGTCGACATCGAGGCCCTGCATTCGGCCTGATGCCGGGCGCCGGGTGATCGGCGGGGCAGGCCGTCCGCGCGTGCGCCGCCCGTCGTAGCGGGGCACCCGGGCGCCCGGCTTGCAACGGCATTCACGCGCGACCCATGGAGGCCGCCGCGACGATGCCGCATGCTGCGCGCTTCCTCCCCAGCCGCTCATGCGCCATGCCCTGGACCGCCTACGTCTACCCCGTGCTGTTGCTGGTCGCCAGCAACGTCTTCATGACCTTCGCCTGGTATGGCCACCTCAAGTACAAAAGCGCGCCGCTGCTGCTGGTGATCTTCGTCAGCTGGGGCATCGCGTTCTTCGAGTACTGCCTGCAGGTGCCGGGCAACCGGCTTGGCAGCGCGGTGTATTCCGCGCCGCAGCTCAAGGGCATCCAGGAGGTGATCACCCTGCTGGTGTTCGCGGGGTTCTCGGCGACCTATCTCGGCCAGTCACTGAAGTGGAACCACTGGGTGGCCTTCGTGCTGATCGCGGTGGCGGCGTTCTTCATGTTCAAGGAGTAAGCAGGGCGGCGCGGTGCGCCGCCTCCCGCTCATTCCTCGCGCAGGGCCAGTGCCGGCGGCACGCGCAGGACGCGGCGCGTGCCCCACCAGCCGGCCAGCATGCTCAGCAGCGTGCCCAGCACGCCACCCAGCAACAGCGCCGGCCAGGGCGCGGGCAGCGACAGCTCGAAGACCTGCCGCGCGACCAGGGTGCCGATCGCCGTGGCCGCGCCCACCGCCAGGATCGACGCGCTTAGGCCCAGCGCGCCGAATTCCACCAGCACCGCACCGCGCAACTGCGCGCGGCGTGCGCCCAGCGTGCGCAGCACCGCGCTGTCGTAGCGGCGCTCGCCGGCGGTGGATTGCAACGCGGCAAGCAGCACCAGCAGGCCGGCCATCAGGCTGAAGCCCATCACCAGCTGCACCGCCTGGCCCACGCGGGTCATCACTTCGCGCACGCGCGACAGGATCGCGTCGATATCAAGCAGTGACAGGTTGGGGAAGTCGCGCGTCATCGCGCCGAGTTCGCTGGCACGCGCGTGCGGCAGGTGGAAGCTGGAAATCAGGTTGTACGGTGCATCGCCGACCGCGCCCTCGTTGAGCAGCAGGAAGAAGTTCACGCGGAACGAATCCCACTCGGCCTTGCGCAGGCTGGTGACGGTGAAGCTGCGTTCCTGCTCGCCCATCAGCAGGCTGATGCGATCGCCCAGCTTGATGTCGTAGCGCTGCGCCCAGCCTTCTTCCACTGACGCCTCGGCGGCATCACTGTCGGCCGCCCAGAAGCGGCCGGATACCAGCGTGTTGGCCGGCGGGAAGGTATGCCGCCAGGAGAAGTTCACGGGACGGTTGCCATCGTCGTTGTCGTCGCGATCGCGATCCAGGCGCTGCGGCGCACGGCCATTGATCGTCAGCAGGCGCCCGGTGCCGAACGGCTCGACCTCCGGCGTCGCCACGCCCAGCGCTTTCAGCTTCGCCAGCACCGCGCCGGACTGGTCGGGCTGGATGTTCATCAGGAAATAGTTCGGCGTATCGGCGGGCAGCCGCGCGCGCCACTGGTTGAGCAGGCCAGGGCCGACCACCGCGAGCAGCAGCAGCGCGCATAGCGACAGCGACAGGCCCACCAGCTGCAGCACGCTCAACGCGCGACGCCGCGCCAGCGACGCCAGGCCGAGCCGCCACGCACCATGCAGGCGATGCTGCAGGCGTCGCAGCAGCCACAGCAGGCCCAGACCGGCCACACCGGCGAGCGTGGCCAACGCGGCCAGCCCGCCGAGTACCCAGCCCGCCAGCCAGGGATCGCCAGTGGCCTGGATGGTCAGTGCCAGCGTTGCCGCCAGCGCGGCGGCATAGGCCAGTACCGAGACCGGTGGGGTCGCGGCGAAGCTGCGGTTGAGCACGCGCATCGGCGGGATGCCGCGCAGGCGCAGCAGCGGCGGCAATGCGAAGCCGAGCAGGAGCAGCAGCCCGATGCCGGCGCCGGCCAGCGCGGGGGCGGCCTGCGGCAACGGCAGGCGGTTGGGCACCAGACTGCCGAGCAGTTCGACCAGCCCGGATTGCACCGCCATGCCCAGCGCCACGCCAATCAGGCAGGCCGGCACCGCGGTGAACAGCAGCTGCAGCGCGAAGGTGGCGAGGATGTCGTTCTGGCGCGCGCCGAGGCAGCGCAGCACCGCCACCTGATCGATGCGGCGCACCGCGAAACGGTTGGCCGCCAGGGCCGTCGCCACGCCGGAGAGCAGTACCGCCAGCAGCGCGGACAGCGACAGGAAACGCCCGGCGCGGTCGAACGCGCTGCGCAGGCCGCGCTGGGTGTCCTCGATGCCCAGCAGGCGCCAGTCGCCGGCGCGCGGCTTGAGCCATTCGCGGAAGCGGGCGATCTCGTCGGTGTCGCCGGCGAACATCAACCGGTACGACGCGCGGCTGCCGGGGCCGAGCAGGCCAGCGCTGTCGACGTCGGCGCGGTTCACCATCAACGGCGGCGCCAGCTGCAGCAGTTCGCCGGAAGCATCGGGTTCGGCGGCCAGTACCGCGGCAATGCGGACGTGGCCGGCACCGAACTCGAGGTCGTCGCCGACACGCAGGCCGAGCGCGTCGAGCAGGCGCGCATCGGCGTAGGCCTGCCCGGGTTGCGGTGGCGTGGCGACATGCGCCACGCCATCGCGCGTGTCGCCGCTGATCTCCAGCGTGCCACGCAGGGGATAGCTGGCTTCCACCGCGCTGATGCCAGCCATCTGGCTGGCGTCGCCATGGAACAGCACGCTGGGGAAACTGACCATGCGGGTGTGTCGCAACCCACGTCGCGCGGCTTCTTCATCGAACGTGCGCGGAATGTCCTGGCGACCGCTCAAGCCAAGATCGCCGCCCAGGACTTCGGCGGCGCTGCTGGTCAGGGCCAGCGTGACCCGGTTGACCAGGGTGCCCACCGCGGTCATCACCGCCACGCCGAGCACCAGCGCGGCGAACACGGTGAGCAGGTCACCGGCGAGGAACTCGCGCCGCGTCGCGCGCGCGGCCTGGCGCCAGGGACTCATGCGGCGACGTCCTGCTGCCGTTGCAGACGACCTTCGTCGATGCGGTAGACATGCTGGCAGCGCTGCGCCAGATGCATGTCGTGGGTGACCAGCACCAGCGTGGTGCCGCTGCCGGCGTTGAGCGCGAACAGCAGATCGCTGATCTGCCGGCCGGTGGCGTGGTCGAGGCTGCCGGTAGGTTCGTCGGCGAACAGGATGCGCGGCCGCGCGACGAAGGCGCGTGCCAGCGCCACGCGCTGCTGTTCGCCGCCGGAGAGCTGGCGCGGATAGTGGCGCGCACGCGCGGACAGGCCGACCGCCTGCAAGACCTCGCGCACCCGAGCCGGATCCTCGCGTCCGGCCAGTTCCAGGGGCAGGGCGACATTTTCCTCGGCGGTCAGCGAAGGCAGCAGGTGGAAGCTCTGGAACACGAAGCCGACTTCGCGCGCGCGCAGCGCGGCGCGCGCTTCTTCGTCCAGCGCGTCCAGCGCCTGGCCGGCCAGCACGATCGAGCCGCGGCTGGGCAGGTCGAGGCCGGCCAGCAGGCCGAGCAGGGTGGTCTTGCCGGAACCGGACGCGCCGACGATCGCCACGCTGTCGCCGGCGGCGACGCTCAGCGCGACATCATCCAGGATGTGCAGCGTGCCTTCGGGGCCGGCGACGGATTTGCCGACGCCGCGCGCGTCGATCACGGTAGGCTGGGAGGCAGGCAGACTGTCGATGAGGAATTCTCCGATGCGTGGAAGCAGTGCGTTGCGCGGATGGTGCTGGAGCTGGCTGATGGCATGCTGGCTGCTCCTGCCTGGGCTTGCGTATGCCAAAGGTACGGTGGGCCCGGTGCTGGTGGTGGGCGACAGCCTGAGCGCGGCCCACAACATCCCGGTGCAGTCGGGCTGGGTGAGCCTGCTTGAGCAGCGCCTCAAGCAACAGATGAAGGCGCCCCCCGCCGTGATCAATGCCAGCATCAGCGGCGAGACCACGTCCGGTGCGCTGACCCGGCTGCCCGGCCTGCTGCAGAAACACGCGCCGGGCGTGCTGGTGATCGAGCTGGGCGGCAATGATGCCCTGCGCGGGCTGACCCCGGCACAGCTGCAGGCCAACCTGGAGAAGATGATCGTGCTGGGGCAGGGCGCCGGGGCGAAGGTGCTGCTGCTGGGCATCGATGTGCCGCCGAACTACGGTCCCGCTTATCGCCAGCGCCTGCGCCAGGTGTATGCCGACCTCGCCGCACGACACCATGTCGCGCTGCTGCCGTTCCTGCTGGAAGGCGTGGCGCTGGATCCCAAGCTGATGCAGGCCGATGGCCTGCATCCCACCGCCGCGGCCCAGCCCAAGGTGTTGGATAACGTCTGGCCGTTACTGAAGCCGCTGCTAAGCAATTGATTTGAAAGGGTGAAAAGATCGGCACCAGCCTTCACGCCGTATCCACCCGTGATCGGGCATGTTTCACAAAGCTGAAGACCCGAGGAACCTCCATGCGTCAGACCAAGGAAACGTCCGGCCTCGTGCTGGTCGTCGAAGACAACCGCAATATCTCCGAGATGATTGGCGAATACCTGGAAGGTCGTGGCTTCGAGGTCGATTACGCCTGCGACGGCCTGGATGGCTATCGCCTGGCGGCCGAGAACAGCTATGACGTGGTGGTGCTCGACCTGATGCTGCCGCGCCTGGATGGCATCGAGGTCTGCCGCCGGCTGCGCAACGACGCGCGCAAGTCCACGCCGGTACTGATGTTGACCGCCCGTGACACCCTGGACGACAAGCTGACTGGCCTGGGCTTCGGTGCCGATGACTACCTGACCAAGCCGTTCGCGATCCAGGAGCTGGAAGCGCGCCTGCGTGCGCTGATCCGCCGCGAGCGCCGCCAGGTCGGCTCGGAAGTGCTGAAGGTCGCCGACCTGGTGCTCGATCCGGTCAGCATGCGCGCCACCCGCGCCGGCACCGAGCTGCAGCTGTCGCCGATCGGCCTGCGCCTGCTGACCATCCTGATGCGCGAATCGCCGCGCGTGGTCACCCGCCAGGAAATCGAGCGCGAGATCTGGGGCAACGGCCTGCCGGATTCGGACACGCTGCGCAGCCACCTGTACAACCTGCGCAAGATCATCGACAAGCCGTTCGACCGTCCGCTGCTGCACACCGTGCAGAGCGCCGGTTACCGCATCGCCGACATCGCCCAGCCGATGGGCTGAGGCATCGGTATCGCATCGCCGGCCTCCCGCAGGGTGGGCCGGCGATGGCGCGTTGCGGTGCGCCTGTGCCGTGCGTGTGTTCTTTCCACTCGAGGGTCGCCGCATGCGTGTCCACGCATGCTCGCGCGGCTGACAACGGGATCACGCGCGCGCTCCTATAATCGCGGCGCATTCCCAGGAAGCCGCAATGCCGCACGGCCTACCGCGAAAAATCCGGCTCGCCTTCATCCTGCAGACCGTCCTCGCCAGCCTGGCCATCGTCATGGGCGGGTACCTGGTCTCACTGGTGATCAAGCATGGGCTGGTGCGTTCGGTGCTCGAGGACGAGGCCGGGCACTACTGGCAGCTGTACGAAGCATCCAGCGTGCAGCCACCGCCGAATACCGCCAACATCCGCGGCTATCTGGTGCCCACCGGGCGCTCCAGCCTGTCGCTGCCGGCCAATCTGCGGCCGCTGGCGCCGGGGTACCACGAGCTGGTCGACGACAACCAGCTGGTGCTGGTCGACCAGCGCGAGAGTGGTCGCCTGTACCTGGTGTTCCTGCGCTCGCAGGCCGAACGCATGGCGTTCTGGTTCGGCATCGTGCCGGTGCTGCTGATCCTGCTGGCGATCTACGCGGTGTCCTGGATCACCTACCGCGCGTCCAAGCGCCTGGTGTCGCCGATCAACTGGCTGGCGCGGCGGGTCGCGCGCTGGGATCCACGCAATCCCGATGTCGAGGAGCTGGCACCCACGCGGTTGCCGCCGGACCTGCAGGGCGAGACCCGGCAGCTGGCATCGGCACTGCATTCACTGGGGGTGCGCGTGCGCGACCATGTCGCCCGCGAGCGCAACTTCACCCGCGACGCGAGCCACGAGCTGCGCACGCCGCTGACCGTGATCCGCGTGGCCAGCGACATGGCCACCGCCGACCCGGACCTGCCGCCCCGGCTGGAGCGCAGCCTGCGCCGCATCCAGCGCGCCGGGCGCGACATGGAGGCGGTGATCGATGCCTTCCTGATCCTCGCCCGCGAAGCGGAAATCGAGCCGCAGAGCGAGGCGTTCGATGCATTCGAGCTGGTCGAGGACGAAGTGGAGAGCGCGCGCGAGCTGGTCGGTGCGCGCCCGATCGCGCTGCGCATCACCCGCAGCGCCGACCTGCAGCTGTTCGCACCGCCGCGGGTGCTGCGGGTGGTGCTGAGCAACCTGCTGCGCAATGCCTGTGCCTACACCGACGAGGGCAGCGTGGAGGTGGAGATCGGCAGCGACCGCATCACCGTGCGCGATACCGGTATCGGCATGAGCGCGGAGGCGGCCGCGCGTGCGTTCGAGCCTTTCTATCGCGCCGACCCGACCCGCCCGCAGGGGACCGGGCTGGGCCTGTCGATCGTGCGCCGCCTGTGCGACCGCTTTGGCTGGCGCACCGAGCTGATCAGCGAGCCGGGCGCGGGTACCGCGGTGTCGGTGATCTTCGTCTGAGCCAGGCGGCGCGCGCTGCGCGCCGCGTTCGGCCTCAGCGTGCCAGTTCCGGCCCGACCACCTGGCGCCAGATCGCATAGCCGGCCGGCGTCATGTGCAGCATGTCCTGGCGGAACAGCTCCGGGCGCGGCTGGCCGTCGGCGCCCAGCATTGGCGTGTAGATGTCGAGGAAATCGACGTTCCGGATGCGCTGGCTGGCTTCGCGGATCAGCTGGTTGGCTTCGCGGATCTGCGGCAGCAGCTGCGCACGCGAGGGGCTGGGCTTGATCGAGATGTAGGCGATGCGGGTATCGGGCAGGTCGCGGCGCACGCGGGTGACGAAGGCGACGAAGTCGTCGCGCACCTGCTGCGGTGTGCGGCCGGCGTTGAGGTCGTTGTCGCCGGCGTAGAACACCACCAGCCGCGGCGCGTAGGGGATCACGATGCGGTCGGCATACCAGGTGCTGTCGCGCACCTCCGAGCCGCCGAAACCGCGGTTGATCACCTTCTGGCCGGGGAAATCGTTGGCCAGCGAATCCCAGAAGCGGATCGACGAGCTGCCGACGAACAGCACCGCGCCGCGCGGCGGGGGCTGCTGCGCATCGAGCGCCTGGAAGCGGGCGATGTCGCTTTCCCAGGTGGGATTGGAGACCTGCTCGGGGATGCGTGGGGCCGGCGCGGGCGCACGGGCCTCGGCCAGCGGGGTGGCGAGAAACAGCAGCAGCGCGCAGGCGCGCAGAAAGGGAGTGGTCACTCGGATCTCCTCGAATTTCGGCGAGCCGCCACCTTAACCCGATCGCCCGTGAGGACCCAGCCGACATTTTTCCAACAGGCGGGTGCCGGCGCTTGTGGCAAAATCGCGCTTTCCTTGTCTCTTCTGGCTCCCATGGGCATTCGCCTGGTGTTTCCCCGGTCGCGCCGCGTGCGCGGGCAGTCCTGACATGGCCGATACTTCGGGGCATCTGCCGCGCGGCCCGGGCCGCATCTTCAAGGCCGCGGTGTGGTCCATGCAGGGGCTGCGCGCGGCGTGGCTGCACGAGTCCTCGTTCCGCCTGGAGGTCTACCTGGCGGTGGTGCTGGCGCCGCTGGCGCTGTGGCTCGGCCATGACGCCATCGAGCGCGTGCTGATGATCGGCTCGCTGCTGCTGGTGCTGGCGATGGAGCTGGCCAACTCGGCGATCGAGGCGGTGATCGAGCGTTACGGTCCCGAACACCACGAGCTGGCCGGTCGCGCCAAGGACATGGGCTCGGCGGCAGTGTTCGTGCTGATGCTCAACGTGCTGATGTGCTGGGGCCTGATCCTGGCCCCGCGCCTGTTCTGATTCCTTTCCGTTTTCCCAGGGCTCCCCATGTCGTTTGAAATCCTTGCCGATCCCAATACCTGGATCACCCTCTTCACGCTGAGCGCGCTGGAGATCGTGCTGGGCATCGACAATCTGGTGTTCATCTCCATCGCGGTGAGCAAGCTGCCGGAGGCCAAGCGCCCGCTGGCACGCCGCTTCGGCATTGCCGTCGCCTGCCTGACGCGCATCGCGCTGCTGGTATCGCTGGCGTTCCTGGCGCGGATGCAGAGCGAGCTGTTCGTGATCGGGGGCATGGGCATCTCGGTGCGCGACCTGGTGCTGATCCTCGGCGGCGTGTTCCTGCTGGTGAAGGGCGTGATGGAGATCCGCGAGATGATCTCCGGTGGCGAGGACCACGACCCCACCACCAGCAAGGCCTCCGGCGTGTTCTGGATGGTCATCGCGCAGATCGCGGTGATCGACATCGTGTTCTCGCTGGATTCGGTGATCACCGCGGTCGGCATGGCCCAGCACATCCCGGTGATGGTCGCCGCCATCCTGGTCGCCGTCGCGCTGATGCTGCTGGCGGCCAACCCGCTGGGGCGCTTCATCGACGCCAACCCGACGGTGAAGATGCTGGCGCTGGCCTTCATCCTGATGATCGGCGTGGTGCTGGTCCTGGATGGCCTCGACGTGCACGTGCCCAAGCCCTACATCTACGCCGCGATGGGTTTCTCGGTGCTGGTGGAGTGGCTGAACCTGCTGATGCGCCGCCGCGCCGCCGCCCACGACGTGCCCGGCGCCGGCAAGTGGTGAGTGCCAGGCCGGTGCCCGCGGGGGCGCCGGCTCCCCATGCCGGACGGTGAATGCGCTTTAACCCCGGCCGTGGCAAGCTGGGGTCCCAACCCCGTTCCCGGCCGGAGACGTGCCATGTCGTTGCTGCGTTCCTTGTTGCTGATCGTGCTTGCCGCGACGCTGTCCGGCTGTGGCTACAACGCCATCCAGCAGAAGGACGAACAGGTCAAGGCGGGCTGGTCGGAGGTGCTGAACCAGTACCAGCGCCGCGCCGATCTCATCCCCAACCTGGTCAATACGGTCAAGGGTTACGCGCAGCAGGAAGAGCGCGTGCTGACCGAGGTGACCAATGCCCGTTCGCGTGTCGGCCAGATCCAGGTCAACGCCGACGATGCCGATTCGCTCAAGCAGTTCCAGCAGGCCCAGGGCGAACTGGGCAGCGCGTTGAGCCGCCTGATGGTGGTCAGCGAGGCGTATCCGCAGCTGCAGTCCAACCAGAATTTCCGCGACCTGCAGGCGCAGCTGGA
The DNA here is from genome assembly GCA_002429615.1 of Lysobacteraceae bacterium UBA6001. Lineage (GTDB taxonomy): Bacteria > Pseudomonadota > Gammaproteobacteria > Xanthomonadales > Xanthomonadaceae > Stenotrophomonas_A. Next base: position 4,031 of record DJAN01000143.1, on the reverse strand, counting down.
AGGCACCGAGAACCGCATCACCGTGGCGCGCGGCCGCTACATCCAGATGGTGCAGGACTACAACACCTACATCCGCTCGTTCCCGCAGGTCATCACCGCGAAGATCTTCGGCTACAAGCAGAAGCCGAATTTCACCGTGGAGAACGAGGCGCAGATCGCACGCCCGCCGTCGGTGGATTTCGGCACCGCGCCGGCCAATGCGCCGGCGCCCGCGCAGCCGCAGCAGAACCCGCCGCCGCAGCCGCAGCCGGGGCAGTGAGCCCAGCCCGATGCGGATGATCGCGCGGACGTGGCGCGGCGTGCTGGCGGCCGGCCTGCTGGCCCTGGTCGCGCTGCCCGCATGGGCGCAGGATCTGGCGGCGATCCCGCCGCTGGATTCGCCGGTGGTCGACACCACCGGCACGCTGGATGCCGCCCAGCGCGGCCAGCTGGTGCAGCAGGCGCAGGCATTGCAGCAACGCAAAGGCAGCCAGTTGCAGGTATTGATCGTGCCGACCACGCAGCCCGAGGACATCGCGCCCTATACCCAGCGGGTCTACGACCAGTGGAAGCTGGGCCGCAAGGGCATCGACGACGGCGTGCTGCTGGTGGTGGCCAAGGATGACCGCCGCGTGCGCATCCAGCCGGGCTATGGCCTGGAGGGCGCGATTCCCGATGCGATCGCCAACCGCATCATCCAGGAGTACATGGTGCCGCGCTTTCGCGCCGGCGATTACGCCGGCGGCATCAGCGAGGCCAGCGGCATGCTGGTCAAGCTGATCGACGGCGAACCGTTGCCCGAACCGGTGGCCGACAACCCGGCCGGCAGCGGTCATCGTTCCGGCGGCGGCTGGATGTTCGCGCTGGTGATCGGCTTTGTCGTGGCCAGCATCGCGCGCGGCGTATTCGCCGCGGTGCCGCGGCCGATCCGCGCGCTGCTGACCGGCGTGGCCGCCGGTGGCGCGGCGCTGCTGCTGACGTCGTTGTTCTTCGCCAGTGGCCTGGCCGGCCTGATCGGCCTGCTGCTCGGCCTCAGCTCCGGCACGCCGGGGCGCTTTGTCCGCCACGGCGGCTGGGGCGGCTGGGGAGGCGGTGGTGGATTTGGTGGCGGTGGCTTCGGCGGGGGTGGCGGCTTCGGCGGCGGCGGTGGTTGGGGCGGTGGCGGCGGTTCTTCCGGAGGCGGTGGCGCCTCGGGGAGCTGGTGATGCGCTGGCTCCGTCATCTGTTCGCGCCTTCAGCCCGGCGGCTGTTTCCGCCGGCCGCGCTGGATGCCATCACCCAGGCCATTGCCGACGGTGAAACACGCCATGCCGGCCAGGTCATGTTCGCGGTGGAGGCCGATCTCGGCCTGGGCGCCCTGTGGGCCGGGGTGACCCCGCGCCAGCGCGCCGAGGCTGCATTCGCCCAGCTGCGCACCTGGGATACCCACGCCAACAACGGCGTGCTGGTGTATCTGCTGCTGGCCGACCATGCCATCGAAATCGTCGCCGACCGCGGGCTGCACGCGCGGGTCTCCGCGGCGCAGTGGCAGGAGGTCTGCCGACGCATGCAGGGGCTGCTGCAGGCCGGCGAGCCCGAGCGCGCGGTGATCGGCGCGATCGACGCCGCATCGGCGCTGATCGCCGAACATTATCCCGCCGTACCGGGCCAGCCGAACGCGGACGAACTGCCGAACCGTCCGCAGGTCCTCGGCTAGACCCGGGCAGTGGCAGAATAGCGGCTCGTTCCAGACGGGCCGCACCGTGATCTATCTCCACCACATCGACCCCATCGCCTTCTCGCTCGGCCCGGTGCAGGTGCACTGGTATGGGTTGATGTACCTGCTGGCCTTCTTCACTGCCTGGGGCCTGGGTCGCGTCCGTATCCGTGCCGGCCGCCTGCCGGGCGTGGACATGAATGGATTTTCCGACCTGCTGTTCTACGCCATGCTCGGCGTGGTGATCGGCGGTCGTGTCGGCTACATGCTGTTCTATGCGTTCGATGCGCTCATCGACAATCCGCTGACCCTGTTCAAGGTCTGGGAAGGTGGCATGAGCTTCCACGGCGGCCTGCTCGGCGTGCTCGCCGGCAGCCTGTGGTGGGTGCGGCGCCAGCAGCTGCATTTCTTCGACGTCATGGATTTTGTCGCCCCGCTGGTGCCGCTGGGCCTGGGCTTCGGCCGTCTCGGCAACTACATCGGCGGCGAGTTGTGGGGCAAGTACACCGGCAGCGACTGGGGCGTGATCTTCCCGCGTGCCGAGGAATCGCTGCAGAAGCTGCCCTGGGACCAGCTGCAGGCGCAGTACGCCAGCGGTGCGTTGAACGTCTTCGCCCGGCATCCGTCGCAGCTGTATGAAGCTTTCCTGGAGGGCGTGGTGATGTTCGCCGTGCTGTGGCTGTACTCGGCCAAGCCGCGTGCGCGCTACGCCGTCTCCGGTCTGTTCGCGCTGCTGTACGGCGTGTTCCGCTTCCTGATCGAATTCGTGCGCATGCCCGACAACGGCATCTACGTCGCCTTCGGCTGGCTGACCCGGGGCCAGATCCTCAGCCTGCCGCTGATCCTGCTGGGCCTGTGGCTGCTGTGGCTGTCGCGCCGCGCCCCGGTCCTGCAGCCGGTTCCGGTCGTGGCCACGGAGAAGCACGCATGAAGCAGTACCTGGACCTGTTGCGGCACGTGCTGGAGAACGGCGCGGAGAAATCCGACCGCACCGGGACCGGGACGCGCAGCGTCTTTGGCTGGCAGATGCGCTTCGACCTCAACGAAGGCTTCCCGCTGGTCACCACCAAGAAGCTGCACCTGCGCTCGATCGTGCATGAGCTGCTGTGGTTCCTGCAGGGCGACACCAACGTCGCCTACCTGAAGGACAACAAGGTCAGCATCTGGGACGAATGGGCCGATGAAAACGGCGAGCTCGGCCCGGTGTACGGCAAGCAGTGGCGCCGCTGGCCGGACGGGAAGGGCGGGCACATCGACCAGATGCAGTGGCTGGTGGACGAGATCAAGCGCAACCCGGACTCGCGCCGGCTGGTGATCAGCGCCTGGAACGTCGCCGAGCTGCCGCAGATGGCGCTGATGCCGTGCCACAGCCTGTTCCAGTTCTATGTCGTCGACGGCAAGCTCAGCTGCCAGCTGTACCAGCGCAGTGGTGACATCTTCCTCGGCGTGCCGTTCAACATCGCCAGTTACGCACTGTTGACCCACATGGTCGCGCAGGCCACTGGCCTGGGCGTGGGCGACTTCGTGCACACGCTGGGCGACGCGCACCTGTACTCGAACCATTACGAACAGGCGCGCGAACAGCTCACCCGCAGCCCGCGCCCGTTGCCGAAGCTGCGCCTCAACCCGGAAGTGACCGACCTGTTCGGCTTCCGCTACGAGGACATCGCGATCGAGGAATACGACCCACATCCGGCGATCAAGGCGCCGGTGGCGGTCTGATGGCCACCGCCGGTCCGCGCATCAGCCTGGTCGCCGCCCTCGACCGTCGTCACGCCATTGGCCGTGACAACACGCTGGCGTGGCACCTGCCGGACGACCTCAAGCACTTCAAGGCGGTCACCCTGGGCAAGCCGGTGCTGATGGGGCGGCGTACCGCCGAATCGCTGGGGCGCCCGCTGCCGGGTCGCGCCAACCTGGTGATGACCCGGTCGGGCAAGGCGCCCTTCGAAGGCATGCGTGTGGTCGCGGGCATAGAAGAAGCACTCGCCGTCACCGCCGAACTGGAAGCGGGCGAGCTGTGCATCATTGGCGGCGGCGAAATCTACCGCGAATGGCTGCCGTTGGCCGACGTGCTGCAGCTGACCGAAATCGACACCGCGATCGAAGGTGCGCACGCCTTTTTCCCGGACTGGGACCGTGCGCAATGGCGTGAGCTGTCACGCACGCCGCACCCCATCGACGCGCGCCATGCTTTTGCATTCGACTTCGTCGAATACCAGCGCAAGAACGCCTAAAAAAGCGCCATTTCCCCGCTTTCCGTTCCGTCGCGCCGACGTCTCGGGCGAGCGGGGGCTATCCCTTTTCGAGACCGTAGGCGACATGGATGTCGCCTTCGAGCCCCCATGGATGGGTT
>DJAN01000107.1:12331-12589 GCA_002429615.1 Lysobacteraceae bacterium UBA6001 | reverse complement strand
CTCTTCCGATCTCGCCGACCAACGCGCCTGCCGCGTCAGCGCCCCCGGCCGCCGCGCCCGCGCCCGCGGCCACGGTGATCATCTTCGACAACGTGCGCATCTTCGATGGCCTCAACGGCAGCCTGTCCGCCCCCAGCAGCGTGCGCGTGCGCGGCCATGTCATCGAGAAGATCGGCCCGACCGGCAGCCTGGCCGTGGACGGCGCGCAGGTCATCGACGGCGAGGGCCGCACGCTGATGCCCGGCCTGATCGACGCGC
>DJAN01000107.1:0-12138 GCA_002429615.1 Lysobacteraceae bacterium UBA6001 | reverse complement strand
TGCCCGGCCTGATCGACGCGCACTGGCACAGCATGTTCGTCGGCCTGCCGGTCCAGGTCGCGATGAGCTCCTCCTCGGGCTATCTCAACATCGTGGCCGGCGTCGAATCGCGGCGCACGCTGATGCGCGGCTTCACCACGGTGCGCGATGTCGGCGGCGCCGCCTGGGGCGTGAAGCAGGCCATCGACCGCGGCGACATCCTCGGCCCGCGCATCTTTCCGTCTGGCGCGATGATCAGCGTGACCAGCGGCCACGGCGATTTCCGCGACGCCAACGACCTGCCGCGCACCCTGGGCGCGCCGGCCTCGCGCCACGACATCGAAGGCGAATCGGCCATCGCCGACAGCCCGGACGAGGTACGACTGCGCGTGCGCGAGCAGCTGATGCGCGGCGCCAGCCAGGTCAAGCTCACCGCCGGCGGCGGCGTGTCCTCGCCGCACAGCCCGCTGGACGTGGTGACCTTCAGCGAGGAAGAACTGCGCGCGGCGGTCGGCGCGGCCCGTGACTGGGGCACCTATGTCACCGTGCATGCGTACACGCCGGAGGCGATCCAGCGCGCCATCCGCGCCGGCGTGCCGTGCATCGAACACGCCAGCCTGATGGACGACGCCACCGCGCAGATGATGGCCAACAAGGGCATCTGGCTCAGCACCCAGCCGTTCCCGCCCGAGCTGGCCAATGCGTTCCCGCCCGGCTCGGACGAATACGCCAAGGCGCAGGAGGTGTTCGCCGGTACCGACCAGACCTACCGGCTGGCGATCAAGTACAAGCTCAAGACCGCCTTCGGCACCGACGTGCTGTTCTCCAGCGCGCTGGCGGCGCAGCAGAACGCGATCCTCGCCAGCCTGACCCGCTGGTACACGCCGGCGCAGACGCTGGTGATGGCCACCGGCACCAATGGCGAACTGCTCGCGCTGTCGGGCAAGCGCAGCCCGTATGCGGGCAAGCTGGGCGTGGTGCAGGAAGGCGCGCTGGCCGACCTGCTGCTGGTCGACGGCGACCCGCTGCAGGACATCGCGGTCATCACCCAGCCGGAGCGCAACTTCCGCGTCATCATGAAGGACGGCGTGATCTACAAGGACACGCTGGCCACGGCGGCGCCGGCTGCGACGGTCGCGGCGGCGCATTGAATGGCGTGCCGGCTAGAACGGCATGCCGCCGCCCCCGGTCTTGAACAGCAGCACCAGCTGCGCCACGCGCCAGGACACCACCAGGTAGGCCAGCACCAGCGTGGCCTGCCAGACCAGGTGCGAGCGGAAGCGGGCCAGTCGCCACAGGCCGTCAAGGAAGTTCAGCGCCAGCAGGGTCAGGCCGATGCCGACCACGCCGTATCCGGCGAACGTGGACGGCGCGAAGAAGGTCTCGCTGCCTTGCCGCACCACCTGCAGCCCGGCGGCGGTGATCACCGAGGAGATCGCCACGTTGCGCGCGTGTTCGAAGATCGCGCGCAGGATGCCGCGGTCGAACAGCAATATGCCCAGCGCGTGCATCCTGCGTGCCAGCTCATCCGCATCCGCCCCGGTCCGTTGCCGACGCCGGCGAGTACAGCGCGCCGGCGGGCAAGGGCGGATGAAGATCAGTGGTCGGCGGCGTCGGCCGCGGTCGGGTCGTGGCCGCGGGTGGCCTTGGCATCGCGCGGTACCTCGGCCAGGCTGGCGCGGATGTCGCGCACCTGCGTGGCGTCCACCGCTTCGGCATGGTTGCCGTATTCGCTGCGCAGCCAGGTCGCCAGCGTCGCCACTTCCTCGTCGCTCAGCCGCCAGGCGAAGGCCGGCATGCCCAGGTTGGAAGGGCGCGTCTGTGTCGAGGGCAGGTTGCCGCCGGCCAGGATCAAGCGCACCAGCGAACTGGCATCCGGCGCCAGCACGGTGGGATTGCCGGCGATCGACGGGAACGCATGCGGGTTGCCGCGCGCATCGCTGCGATGGCAGGCCGCGCAGTTATCCGCGTACAGCTCGGCGCCGCGTCCCTGGTTGACGCCGGCCGTCATCGCCTTGGCGGTGGCGTCGTCCTGTGCGTAACGGCTGCCGCCATCGGCATGCGCGGGCAGCGACTTCAGGTACGCCGCGATGGCGTGCAGGTCCTCGTCGCGCAGGTGCTGGGTACTGTGTACCACCACGTCGGCCATCGGCTGGCCGACCACGGCGGCATGCGGATTGCGCGCGGTCTTCAGCGTGTCGACGATGTCCTGCGCGCTCCACAGGCCCAGCCCAATGCCCGGGTCGGCCCGCAGCGAGACCGCGTTCCAGCCGTCGATGATCTGCCCGCCGGACAGGTAGGCCTTGCCGGTTTCGTCCAGCGCCTGTTCCTGCAGGCTGAAGGCGCGCGGCGTATGACATGCGCCGCAGTGGCCCAGGCCCTGCACCAGGTAGGCACCGCGGGCGATCTGCGGGTCGGGGTAGTGCTTGGGATCGAACGCGATCTGGTCGGGATCCGGGGCGAGGGTCTTGCGCCAGATCGCCAGCGGCCAGCGCATCGACAGCGGCCAGTGGATGCCGGTCGCCTGGTTGGCCTCGCGCACCGGCTTTACGCCGTGCTGGAAGTAGGCGTACAGCGCGCGCACGTCGTCGTCGCTCAGGCGCGCATAGGACGGGTAGGGCATGGCCGGGTACAACGTGCTGCCATCGGCGGCGATGCCGTGGCGCAGCGCGCGGTCGAAGTCGTCCAGGCTGTAGCGACCGATGCCGGTATCCGGGTCCGGGGTGATGTTGCTGCTGTAGATCGTGCCGATCGGCGAGGCGATCGGCAGCCCGCCGGCGAACGGATGGCCGCCGGGGCGCGTGTGGCAGGCGAAGCAATCGCCGGCACGCGCCAGGTACTCACCCTGTTGCACCAACGCGGGATCAGCGCCCGGTGCCGGGCCGGCGATCGCGCGCGTATGCGTGGGCCAGAACGCCCATGCCAGCGCGATGGCCAGCAGCAGCACCGCCAGCAGGAGGAGCGCGAGCAGGAATCTCTTCATGGCCGGCTCCTCACGCATCCACCAGCGGGCCGGGCGACTTCAGGTACTTCTCGCGGATCGCCGTGGCCGCCCAGTACGCCAGGCCACCGACCAGGCCGGTGGGGTTGTAGCCGTTGTTCTGCGGGAACGCGTTGGCGCCGATCACGAACACGTTCGGCACCTCCCAGCTCTGCAGGTAACGGTTCAGCGCCGAGGTCTTGGGATCGTCGCCCATGATCGCGCCGCCGCAGGTATGCGTGCTCTGGTACTTGGTGATGTTGTAGTGCTCGCCGTCCTTCTTGGCATCGCCGGACATCGACAGCGGATTGAGCACCTTGCTCATCGTCAGCGCCTGCTGGACGAAGAACTGCGAGGCCTTGATCTCGTTCGGGTGCCAGTCGAAGGTCATGCGCAGCAGCGGGCGGCCGAACGCGTCCTTGTAGGTCGGGTCCAGGCTCAGGTAGTGCTGGCGGTAGGACATGCACGCGCCCTGCACCTCGTAGTAGAACGAGTGCAGGAAGTTGTCGGCCACCGCCTTCTTCCACGCACCGCCCCAGTTCGGCGTGCCGCTGGGCACGTTGATGCCGCGCACCGGGCCGGCGCCGGGCTGGCGCGCCCATACCAGGCCGCCGCCGACGAAGCCGAGCTTGCCGTTGTCGAGCTGGTTGCCGTTGAGGTCGTCCATCGTGGTGCCGGCGCCGCCGATGCCGATGAACGGATTGGCCTGCACGTCCTTGTCGAAGAACAGCACCACGCGGTTGAGGTTCTGGTAGGAGTAATTGCGGCCCACCGTGCCGGTGTTGCTTTCCGGGTCATACGGCGTGCCGATGCCCGAGACCAGCATCAGGTGCACGTTGTACAGCGAGAACGCGCACAGCAGCACCATGTCCGCGGGCTGGTGCACCTCGCGTCCCTGCGCATCGAGATAGGTCACGCCGGTGGCCTTGCCGCCGGTGCTGTCCAGGTCCACGCGCAGCACCTGCGAATGCGGTCGCAGCTCGAAATTGGGGCTGGGCCGCAGCGCCGGCAGGATGCAGGCGTTGGGACTGGCCTTGGAATAGTTCAGGCAGCCGTAGTCGCTGCAGAAGCCGCAGGCATTGCATGGCCCCATCTGGCAGCCATACGGGTTCACGTAGGAGCGCGAGGTGTTGGAGGCCGGGATCGGGTACGGATGCCAGCCCATCTCCTGCGCCGCCTTGTAGAACAGTTCGGCGCCCAGGTAGTTCGGGTTCGGCGGCAGCGGATATTCGGAACTGCGCGAACCCTCGAACGGGTTGCCGCCCGGCTGCACCACGCCCTGGATCACACCGGCCTTGCCAGAGGTGCCGCAGACCTTCTCGAACATGTCCAGGTGTGGCTCCAGCTCGTCGTAGCTGACCGGGAAATCCTGGATGGTCATGTCGGCCGGGATGAAGCCCTTGCCGTAGCGCTGCTCGACATTGCTGCGCAGGCGCATGTCCTCCGGCAGCGGCCGGAAGTGGCAGCCAGACCAGTGGCTGCCGGCGCCGCCCACGCCGGTGCCCGGCTTGAACGAGCCCATCTGCCGGTACGGCACCGCCGTATCGCCGATGCCGTGGCGCACGGTCACGGTCTCCTGCGCCAGGCTCTGCAGGAAGCGGCGGTGTACCGAGCCTTCCAGCTCGTCCACCACCTTGGGATAGGCGAAGTCCGGTTGCGTGTCGCGGTCGCCACCGCGTTCCAGCGCCACCACCTTCAGGCCGGCATCGGTCAGTTCCTTGGCGAGGATCGCCCCGGTCCAGCCCATGCCGACGATCACGGCATCCACTTTGGGTTTCGTCGTCACACTGGCCATGCGCTCAACCCCGCTTCCCTGACAGATCCACCGGTGGCAGCGGATAGGCCTTGTCGCGCACGCCGATCCAGTCGATGTAGTCCGCACGCATGCCGGGGTAGCCGATCATTTTCCACGCGCCCATGTTGCGGTTGCCGCCGTACTTGGGATCGGCGAAGTAGCCGTTCTTCACTTCGCCGAGGAAGTTGGAGAAGAACAGCTTGGAGGAGATGCCTTCCAGTTCCAGCTTGCCGCCCTCGGCGGCCTTGAGCAGGTCTTCCTGCTGCGCGGCGTCGAGCTGGGCGAAGGTCTTGCCCTGGAACGCCTGCTTGCAGTGCGCGTCGATCGCGCCGATGCCCACGCGCACGATGTCGCGTAGCGCAAGCCGGCCCTGGTAGCCGAATTCGGCAGGCGCTTCGAGGAACGGGCCCTGCATGTACCAGATCGCGCCGCTGGCATACGCGGTGAGCATGTGGCGGTCGAGGAATTCCGGCACGCCGGCCTCCACCGCGCCCGGGCCGATGTCATCGTGCGGGATCAGCCGGTCGCAGGCGGCGACCACGAAGGCCCATTCGGCGGCGTTGAAGAACTGCGGCGCGTACTTCGATTCCGGCGCCGGGGTCTGCGCGTCGGCGGAGGCGACCGGGTCCGAGCAGCCGGGTAGCGCGGCGGCCAGCGGCAACAGCCCCAGGCCCTTGAACAGGGAGCGGCGGCTCAGCGAGGGGGATTCATCAGGTTTTGACATGGCGGGCTTCCCGAAGGGGCTGGCCAATGGCGCGGATCGCGTCAGGCGGAGAAGGGAACGATGGAACTCACTTCACGCATCGGGCGCGTCGTGCATCGCGGTGGGGGCGACTCGTTGACGAGGCTATCACCTGAACATGTCATCAACGGATGAATGCGGGGTGTAAATCTGTGCCGAATCGGGCCGTTGCCGATCAGAAGCCGCTCTCGCGCAGGAACGTCGCCGCCATCCAGCGCCCGGCGCTGCCGAGCAGGCTGCGGCGTTCGCCGGAGACCTGCACTTCGCCGGGAGCTTCCAGCGCCTGCGCCGGCGCCTGTTCGAGCGCGATGACCACATGGAACACCGGCAGGCGCGGCACCAGCGCCTGCTCGCGCTGCGCGGTGGCGATCGGGCCGCCGTAGCGGTCGGCGAGCGCGGGCCAGTCCAGCTGGCGTGCGCGGGTGCCGGCGATGGCGGTCACCGTGCCGTCGTAGCGACGGGCGCTGCCGCGCGGATAGAAGTGCACGCGGTCGCCCACCCGCATGCGCGAGACATCGTCCTGGCGCACATAAGCGTCCACGCGCCATTGGCTGGGGTCGTAGAGCACGCCGAGCGCCTCGCCGGTGCCGATCCACTGGCCGGGGCGGCGTTGCGGATCGACGTCGCTCCAGATACCCGCGAACGGGGCCAGCAGACGCAGGCGCGCGGTTTCGGCGTGCGCGGCGCTGGCCTCGTCCACCTGCACGGCGGCGCGTTGGCGCATCGCCGCCTGCTGACCGATGCCCTGCGGATCGGCCAGCAGCGCGGAGAGCTGGCCTTCCAGCGCATGCAGATTGGCCTGCGTGCCCTGCAGCTTGGCGGCGATATCGGGCTGGTCCAGTTCGGCCAGGCTCGCGCCGGCTGCCACCGGTCCGGGCGCATGCACCTGCTGCAGGCGTGCCGGGAACGGCGTGTAGACACGCCACTGCTGCGTGGCACGCGCCACACCGTAGCCATGCACCTGCGCGCGCCACGGCACCAGCAGCACCAGCGCGAGGATGCAGAGCGCGAGCAGGTGGCCGCGCCGCCAGCGCGTGGGAATCGCCGCGCGATTCCGCCACCAGTGGCCGAGTTCGCGCATCACCGGCAAGGCGATGAACCAGCCCACCTCGACCACGAACAGCGCGATGCCCAGCGCCTTGAAGAAGAAGTGGTACACCGCCAGCGCGATGCCGAAGAACAGCACGAGGCGATAGATCCAGGTGACGAACGCGAAGGCGATCAATCCACGCCGCCAGCGCGCCGGCAGCGGCTCGGGCCACGGCTCGCGCAGGCCGAGCACGCCACGCCGCAGCGCGGTGCGCGCCAGGGCGAACGAGCGTTCGTGCAGGTTCGGGAAATCCAGCAGGTCGGACAGGATGAAATAGCCGTCGAAACGGGTGAACGGGCTGGCATTGAGCGCCAGGCTCAGCACCCAGCCGGTGGTGGCCAGGTACAGGAAGGCATCGCGCAGCGCGCCCGGTTCGGACAACGCCCAGGCCAGCGTCGCCACGCCGGCCAGTGCCAGCTCGGCCAGGATGCCGGCGCTGGCCACCGCCAGGCGCTGGCGCGCATGCGGCAGGCGCCAGGCTTCGCCGGTATCGGTGTAGAGCATCGGCCACATCACCACGAACGCCACGCCCATGTGGGCCACGCGCAGGCCCAGCCGCGTGGCGACCAGCGCATGGCTGAGCTCATGCAGCAGTTTCGCCACGCACAGCGCGACGGCGAAGCTCAGCAGCCCTTCGGTGCTGAAGGAATCCACCACGGCGCTGGAAAATTCGTCCCACTGCCGGCCCACCAGCACCAGGCCGAGCACGCTCAGCGCGCCGATCACCACCACCGTCCACGGCGTGAACAGCCAGCCCAGCCGGGAGGCGGTGCGCTGCAGCCAGCGCTGCGGATGGGCGAGCGGGATGCGGAAGAACAGGTAGTGGTGCAGCAGCCAGTTCGCGCTGAAGCGGCGCCGTGCCTCGCTGTCCACGCGCAGTTTTTCCAGCGCCAGCGCCGGCAGGCGCAGCAGCTGGTGGCGTTCCAGGAACTGGGTGAACTGGGTGATCTGCTCGATGGTCGGCCGCAGCGCGGTATGCCGTGCGATGCGCCCGGCCAGTTCACGCGCGGTGCCGCCCCAGCGGCTGAGCGCTTCGAACTCCAGCCAGCCGATGCGGTAGAAGCGGTTGACCACCGTGTCCTGGATCACCCAGCCGGGCTGGCCGCCGCGGTCGGCCGGCAGCGCCTGCAGCCGCAGGTCCTCGCGCAGCGGCGGCAGGGGCAGGTCGGCGGGGTCGAGCGTGGTCACAGCCCGCTCCAGCCGCGCAGCGCGGCGATCGGCCGGCGCAGCAGGTAGTAACCCAGCACCACGCGCCCGCCGTAGACCTTGGCGGTGCCGTGCAGGCCCAGGCGCGCGTGCGTCGGCGCATCCTCGATGCTGGCGAGCAGGCGGTAGGAGACGACATTGTCATCGCTCGGCCGCGCCTGGTAGCTGGTTTCCAGGATGCGCCCGCGCAGTGGACGCAATGGATAGGCGCTGAGGAACAAGGTCACCTGCGCGCCGCGTTCCAGCGCGATGGCATCGGCCGCCGGCAGCTGGATCAGCATCGCCGGCTGCCCGGGGTCGGCCACCTGCATGATGCGCTCGCCGGTGTTGACCGGCCGGCCGATCCAGTCGTTCGGGTCGGAGAACACCGCCACGCCGTCACGCGGCGCGGTGACTTCGGTGCGCTGCAGCTGGGCCTCGACCGCCGCCAGTTCGGCGCGCTGCTGCTGCGAGCGGCCGGTGAGCAGCAGCAGTTCGGACTTGCTCTGCGGGTTGTCGAACGCGCTCTGGCTGGCGGCCATCAGTTCGGCGTCGGCCACTGCCACCTGCCGGCGCAGCACCTCGGCGCGGTTGCGCAGGGTGGTCTCGTCGAGGCGCAGCAGCGGTTGGCCGGCCCGCACGCGCTGATTCGGGCGCACCTGCAGTTCGGCGATCACGCCGTCGAGCGGTGCGCTGATCACCTCGCTGTTGCGCGACACGATCTCCGCCGGGGCCAGCGCGGTCTGCCGCACCGGCAGCAGCAGGATCGCCAGCATAATGGCCGCCGCGATCCAGCGCTGTTTGCGGTTCGGCCACCAGCGGCGCCGACGCGGGCCAGCCAGTGCCTGCCAGCAGTAGGCCCAGGTGGTGCGCACCGGTTGCAGCTGGGTGAGCAGGCCAGGGTCGGGCGCGTCCTCGAACAGGAACACGATGAGCCCGAGCCGCACGCCGTCGCGCGCGTGCAGCGGCACGCACCACACGTGGCCAGGCCACCATTCGGCCCAGCCTTCCTGCAGCGCGTCCGGCACGGCGAGCGTGTCGCGCGACAGCAGCGCCGGTTCCTCGCCGGGCACCTGCTGCGCAAGCCAGCGCGAGGCGCCCTCCAGCCAGACCAGGTAGGGAGAGGCTTCTTCCGGCATCGCCAGGCCCGAGACCGCGCGCAGGCGCGGGCGCAGGCCGGACAGATCGAACGCCAGGCCCTGGTAATAGCGCAGCAGCGGGTGCGGGTCGTTGACGATGGAGAACGCCAGTGCGTTCAGCGATTCGGCCGCCAGCGCCCGGTCGCGCAGCGCCGACAGCGCCATCAGCCACGGCGCGGAAGGAACGGCGGCGGGGCCGTTCATGGCGCGGCGTCGAGCCGGGCGATGCCGCTCATGCCGGCGATCAGCTCGGGATGCTCGGCATCCAGCCGGCCTTCCAGTTCCACTGTCTGCGCCACCGCGTCCACGCGCGCATTGACCGCGCTGATGTGCGCCGGATAGGTCTTGCCGGTTTCCAGCACCTGCAGCTGGAACGGCATGCCGTCGCGCAGGCGGCGCATCTGGCTGGAGGGCACGTTGAGGCGCAGCTTCAGCGGGCCATCGCCGACCAGGTCGAACAGCGGCGTGCCGGCGGCCACGGTCTGGTAGCCGCGCACGTAGACCTTGGCGATGCGCCCGCCGAACGGGGCGCGCACGCGGCAGTAGCCGGCCTGCGTGTTGGCCAGGGTGCGCGCGCCGGTGGCCTTCTGCATCTCCGTGCGGGCACTGGCGACCTCGATGTCGCCCACCGCGTCGAGCTTGCGCATGCTCTGCTTGGCCGCGTAGTTCTGCTTGGCCATCGCCAGTTCGGCCTCGGCGACCTGCGCGCGGGCGGTGGCTTCGCTGCATTCCAGCGCGACCAGCGTGTCGCCCTTGGCGACCTTCTGCCCGAGGCCCGTCTTCAATGGCCCCAGCGTGCCGTTCATCTGCACCGACAAAGTGGTCTCGTTCTGCGCGCTGAGCAGCACGCGGATCGCATTGGGATCGCTATAGGGATCCTGGGCCTTGCGCGTCTGCGCGGCGGCGGGGAGGGCGAGGGTGGCGAGCAGCAGGGTGAGGGCGCAGGTGCGGTGGCTCATTCGCGCGCCCCCGGCGCCGGGACGGCCAGTCCGGCCTGTTCGTTGCGGCGCATCGTGCGTTCGATCTCCGTGGCCAGGGTCTTGATGTCGTGCGACTGGATCTCGTCGGGGAACACGTCCAGCCCCACCGAGTTGTAGAGCCGGCCCCAGGCGGCCTGCGCGCTGGAGTACGCCGCCTCGCGCTGATAGCGCGAGAGCAGGTAGCGGCTCTCGGCGCGGATCACCTCCAGCTCCGAGCCCAGCGCGGTACCACGCGCGGCCTGCGCATAGTCCAGCAGGCTCTTGTCCACGCGCAGGCTCTCATCGGCGAAATGCACTTCCTGTTCGGCCAGGTCGTAGCGCATGGCGCCCACGCGCACCTGGGTGAGCACCGCCATCGACAGCGCGATGCGCCGGTAGTCGTCGGCATTGGCCTGTGATTCCTGCGCGCGGTTGAGCGAGGGATACTGCAGCAGGCGCAGCAGGTTGATCGACACCTGCAGGCCGGTGTCGCTCCAGTGGTTGTTGTACAGATACTTGTTGGAGTCGTACTGGTAGCCGGCGCTGACCGAGATGTTCGGCCACAGCTGCGCCTTGGCGATGCGGATGTCGTTGACGTCCACGCGCTTGCGGTACCACTCCTCCATGATTTCCGGGCGCTGGCGCAGCGCGACCTGTTCGAGCTGGTCTACCGGGGCGAGCTGGTCGGGCAGGTCGGGCTCGGGCATGTCGGCCAGTTCCATGCGCGAGCCCGGCGGCAGCGACATCAGCGCGGCCAGCTCGGCCTGGGCGAACTCCAGGTCCTGCCGGCGCACGGTGAGCATGTACACCGCATCCAGCAGCGAGCGCTGGTAGGCGAGAATCTCCTGGCGGCCGGTGACGCCGTCGCGCTCGGCCTTGCGCGCCGATTCCAGCGCCTGGTTGGTGCGCGCCAGAAGGCGGTCCACCTCGGGCATCAGCCGTTGCGCGGCGAGCGCGCGCCAGTAGGCGTTGCGCACGTCCTGCAGCACGTTCTGCGCGACCTTGCGCCGGCGCTCCTCGGCCATCATCACCTGGTCGATCTTCTGCTGGTTGCGGTAATACGCCACGCCGAAATCCAGCAGGCTCCAGCTAAGGCCCAGGCTGTTGAGGTTGCGGTAGCGCTCTTCGGAAGTGGAAGGGCGCAGGCTTTCCTGGCGGTCCTCGATGCCGATGGAAGTGCCGCCGGAATCGTTGCTGCGCCCCATCCAGCCGGCCGAGGCGACCAGCCGCGGCAGCATCTCGTGGCTGGAAACATCGCGCAGGTCCGAGGCCAGCGCGCTTTCCATCAGCTTGAGCCGATAGTCCAGGTTGTACTTCAAGGCCCGCGCGGCGGCTTCGTAGAACGTGATCGGCGCGGTCACCGGCTCCTGGTCGGCATACATGCGCTGCTGGTCCTGCACCACGCGGTCGCGCAGTTCCTGTTCGCTGTACGGCTTGGGCTTCTGGCTGGCGCACCCGGCCATCAGCAGCGCGACGGCACAGGCCACGCCAAGCGCACGGGGCTGGATCACTGCGAAAGGCTTTTCCATGGTCGGCGGGGTCTCAGGGCGAGGGCAGGCGGCGTTCGTCGGCGGCCCCGCGCAACTGGCGCGAGAAACCACGGGCGGCGGGCTCGGAAGTACGCGGTGCGAAGTCACCGTGCAGCAGTCCGTGCGGGGTCAGCGCCTGCAGCCCGGGGGTGGGCAGCAGGCCATCGGCGGACAGGCTGGCGCGGCCTTCGCGTTCGTTGAAACGCGCCAGGTCGATCGCACTGGCCACGCGGCTCTCGGCCACCGCGCGGGCGACGAACTGACCGCCCACGCCACCCAGGCCCGCGGCGATACTGCTGCTGGCGCGGTAGCGTTCCGGGTCGATGCGCCAGCCGGCGGCAGGGTCGATATCGCCGGCCAGCGAGCGCTCCAGCGCCAGCCGCTCCACGGTGGGGCCGACGAACAGCGCCGGCTGCACGTCGGGCAGGGCGCCGACGGACGGACGTGCTTCGTCGTAGCGCGAGAAGTAATCCTCCTGGCTGCCCGGCGGGATGTACGGCGCGGCGATGTCGAGCTGGATCGTCAGCACCGCCTGGCTGGTGGCGCCGGCCAGGTCGGTGATGGTGTAGGTGAAGGCATCGCTGAGCACGCGGCCCAGCCCGGCGGCGGCGAGCACCTCGGGGTTGTTCATGTCGATGTCGTAGCGGTAGCTGCCATCGGCCTGCAGCACCAGCGTGCCGTAGCGGCCGGCCAGCGCCTGCCCGGCGGCGACATCGGCGCCGTCCGCGCCCGGGCGCACG
>DJAN01000151.1 GCA_002429615.1 Lysobacteraceae bacterium UBA6001 | reverse complement strand
GGTTCACGGCGTGTCTCGAAAAGGGATAGCCCCCGTTCGCCGCGCGCGGACCGTCAGTGGCAGCGCTCTCGGCGATCCACCCACACGTCAGTCCTGCTGAGCCCCAGAATCCTTCTGCGAAGAACCCTGCTGCGGCCGCCGCCCGTGCGGAGGCTGCCCGCCGCCGTGGCGTCGCGGCTGTCCCTCGCGTTGCGGCCTGGGTGCGCGCGGAATCGGCGGTGGCCCTTCGACCTCGCGCCCTGGCACCTGCACCACGCGCAGCTCATCGGTATCCAGCTGCAAGGCGGTGAGCTTGCCGCCCCACACCGCGCCGGTATCGATCGCGTGCACGCCCTGGGTGATGGTCAGCCCGAGCGTGGACCAATGGCCGCACACGATCTTCAGATCGCGCTCGGCCCGGCCCGGCACCTCGAACCAGGGGTACAGCCCCTGCGCCTGCGTTCCCGGCGTGCCTTTCTCTTCGTTGGCGATCCGCCCGCGCGGCGTGCAGTAGCGCATCCGCGTCAGCAGGTTGATGATCGCCCGGCTGCGGTCATGCCCGCTGAGCCCTGGCGACCAGCCAGGCCGATCGCCATACATGTTGCGCAGCAGCTTGCGATACGCATTGCCCTGCAACTGCTGCTCGACCTCGCGCGCATGCTTTTCCGCCAGCTGCGTGGTCCACTTCGGCGCCAGCCCGGCATGCACCATCATCCAGCCGAGCTCGCGATCGGCATGCACCAGCTTCTGCATCCGCAGCCAGTCCAGCAGCACGTCGCGGTCTTCGGCCTGCACCACCCGCAGCAGGTCCGGGTTGACCTTGCGCTGTTCCTCTTCCGTGCGCGCGCCCACCGCCAGCAGCGACAGGTCGTGGTTGCCCAGCACCACCACGCTCTGCTCGCGCAGCGAATGCACCAGGCGCAGCGTCTCCAGCGACTGCCCGCCGCGGTTCACCAGGTCGCCACAGAACCACAACCGGTCCACCGCCGGATCGAAGCGGATTTTTTCCAGCAACCGCTGGGTCACGTCGTAGCAGCCCTGCAGGTCGCCGATCGCCCATACACTCATCCCGGCGCCCTCAGTGCAGCGTCCGGGGCATCGCCAGCACGAAGGCGGCGATCGGCGCGGTGAAGGGAGTGCCGTCGTCGGCGACCAGATCGTAGTGGCCCTGCATCTGGCCGTCTTCCGTCTCCAGCAGCACCGCCGAGGTATAGCGGAAATCCTCGCCGGGGCGCAGCCAGGGCTGCTCGCCCACCACGCCCTCGCCGTCCACATGCTCGATGCGGCCGTTGCCGTGGT
The DNA here is from genome assembly GCA_002429615.1 of Lysobacteraceae bacterium UBA6001. GTDB lineage: Bacteria > Pseudomonadota > Gammaproteobacteria > Xanthomonadales > Xanthomonadaceae > Stenotrophomonas_A. The sequence continues at coordinate 10,352 of DJAN01000151.1, read as the reverse complement.
CGATCTCCCAGTGTCGCGCCATCAGGCGCGCACCGATGTCCCCGGTATTGAGGATGCGGATGTCGTAGGCGAACGCATAGCGCCCGCGCTCCGCGGCGGCGGGGTCATCCACGAAACGCGGCTTCACCTCGATTTCGATCTGGTAGCGGGGAGCGGCAGCCATGGGGCCAGTGTATGCAAAGCGCATCTGCGTCACGTCAATCCACCACCACATTGGCCAGGCGGATGAAGTCGGCGACCTCCAGCTGCTCCGCACGCGCATCCGGGCGCACCCCGGCGGCCTCGAAATGGCGTGCATCGCACACGCCGTTCAGCGCGTTGCGCAGCGTCTTGCGGCGCTGCCCGAACGCCGCCCGGACCACGTCGGCGAAGCGCCGGCGGTCGTCGATGCCGACCTCGGTGGCCGGCCGCGGTACCAGCCGCGCCACCGCCGAGTCCACCTTCGGCGGTGGCCGGAAGGCGCCCGGGGGCACCACGAACAGCGAGGTCACCTCGCACCAGGCCTGCAGCATCACGCTCAGGCGGCCATAGACCTTGCTGCCCGGCGCCGCCGCCATGCGGTCCACCACTTCCTTCTGCAGCATGAAGTGCATGTCGGCGATGGCCGGCGCGTGGTCCAGGGCATGGAACAGGATCGGCGAGGAGATGTTGTAGGGCAGGTTGCCGACCAGGCGGATCGGCGTGCCGGCGGCCAGTTCGGTGAAATCCACCGTCAGCACGTCGCGATGGATGATGGACAGCGTGCCGATCGGCGCGGCCGCCTCGGTGAGCGGGGTGATCAGGTCGCGGTCGAACTCGATCACCGTCAGCTCGCCATGGCGGCGCAGCAGCGGCAGGGTGATCGCACCCTGGCCAGGGCCGATCTCGACCAGGCGCTGGCCCGGTTTCGGGTCCACGGCCTGGACGATGCGGTCGATGTAATGGCGGTCGGCCAGGAAGTGCTGGCCCAGTGATTTCTTTGCCGGGGCACTGAAGCCGGTGGCCGGCGCGGGGGGAAGCGGACGGGTCATCGGGAAATTCTAGAGGTTGTGGCGTGACTTGCGACGGAATTCCGCCGCGTTGGCCTCAGATCGCGCGGGTGTGCCGGCGTGCCGCACCGAGCCGCGCGCACAGCGCGGTGGCCGCGAACAGGCTGGACGGGTCGGCCATGCCGCGCCCGGCCAGTTCCAGCGCGGTGCCGTGGTCCACCGCCACGCGCGGATAGGGCAGGCCCAGGGTGATGTTCACCGCCTGCTCGAAGCCGCTGTACTTGAGGACCGGCAGGCCCTGGTCGTGATACATCGCTACCACCGCGTCGAAGCCGCGCAGCTTCTGCGGCAGGAAGGCGGTGTCGGCCGGCAGCGGCCCCACAAGGTCCATGTCGCGCGCGCGCAGTGCATCCAGCACCGGGATCATCACGTCCAGTTCCTCGCGCCCGAGATGGCCGTCCTCGCCAGCGTGGGGATTGAGCCCCAGCACGGCGATGCGTGGCGTCGCCAGGCCGAAGTCGCGCCGCAGCGCCTGCCAGGTGATCTCCAGGCAGCGTGCCAGCGCCGGGCCGGTGAGCGCATCGGCCACCGCGCGCAGCGGCAGGTGGGTCGTCACCAGGGCGACGCGGACGATGTCGTTGGCCAGCATCATCACCACGTCCGTGCCGGCCTGGGTGGCCAGCAGCTCGGTGGTGCCGGTGTAGGCGATCCCGCCCGCGTTGATCGCCGCCTTGTGTACCGGGCCGGTGACGATGCCGTCGAGGCGGCCGTCCAGGCACGCAGCTGCGCCCTGGTGCAGGGCGTCGATCACCGCGGCGGCATTGGCGGGGTCGGTCTGGCCGAAGCGGGCCGGGCGCGCCAGCGGCACCGGCTGCACGGCGAGGTCGCCGGGGCGTTCGGGCGTCGCGTCGGGCGGAAGGGCGCGGAACGGCAGGCCCAGCGCGGTGGCGGCCTGGGCGAGGGTGTCGGAGTCGCAGAACGCGAGCAGCCGGCAATCAGTGCGCGGCTGCTGCACGAGCCGGATGCACAGCTCCGGCCCGATGCCCGCCGGCTCGCCCGGTACCAGCGCGAGGGCGGGAAGGTCCATGCCTCAGTTGCCGGGTGCCGGCGTCGGCGGCGTGGCCGGGGTGGGCTGCGCGGTAGCGCTGTCCTCGGCGCGGTCGCCGGTACGGAAGCTCACATAGGCTTCGCCACGCATTTCCTGCAGGAAGCGGTTGTACTCGTCTTCCAGCTTGCGGCGGCCGATGGTCTCGCGGACCTGGGCGCGCTGGTTCTGGTTGCCCATGTCGGTATCGCGGCGGGCCACGACCTGCACGATGTGCCAGCCGGCTTCGGTGCGGAACGGCGGCGACAGGCCGCCGTCGTTCAGGACCGAGACCTGGCGGCCGAAGTCCGGGCCGAAGGCATCGGCGGGGAACCAGCCCAGGTCGCCGCCCTGGCCACGGCTGTTGGCGTCCTCGGAGGACTCCTTGGCCACGGTCTGGAAATCGGCGCCACCCTCGATGCGCGCGCGCAGGGTGTCGATCTTGGCCTTGGCGGCGGCATCGTTCTGGTTTTCGTTGATGCGCACCAGGATGTGCCGGGCGTGGTACTCGGTGACCATCTGCGCCTGCGAGTTGTTACCGCCGGTGCGCACCTCGACCAGCTTCAGCAGCTGGAAGCCACTCGGGCCACGCAGCGGGCCGACCACCTGGCCGGGCTGCATGTCCTTGATCAGCTGGGCGAATGCGTTCGGGATCTCGTCGGCCGCGCGCCAGCCCAGGTCGCCGCCTTCCAGCGCGTTGGGGCTGTCGGAGTAGCGCACCGCGGCGGCGGAGAAGTCCAGCTCGCCCTTGTCGATCAGGCTCTTGACGCCGTCGACCTTCTGCTGGCCGGTGGCGATCTGCTCGGCGGTGGCGCCTTCCGGCAGGCCGACCAGGATGTGTGCCAGGTGGTACTGGGCGCCGCCGGTGTTCTGCTGGGCCATGGCCGCGTCGACCTCGCCCTCGCTGACCGAGATGCGGCTCTGGGCAAAGCTCTGGCGCAGGCGCTGGACGGTGATCTCGTCGCGCACCGAACGGCGGAAATCGCCGTAGGACAGGCCGTCGGCGGCCAGCTTCTGGCGCAAGCCGTCAGTGCTGGTGCCGTTCTGCTGGGCGATGCTGGCGATGGCGCGGTTCAGTTCGTCGTCGCTGACCTTGATGCCGCTGCCTTCGGCGCGCGACACCTGCAGCTTGACCAGGACCAGGCGCTCAAGCACCTGCCGCTGCAGCACGTCGGCCGGCGGCAGCTGGTTTTCGCGGCCGGCGTACTGGGCGCGGACGTTGGCGACCGCGCGGTCCAGCTCGCTCTGCAGGATCACGTCCTCATCGACGATGGCCGCGATGCGGTCCAACGGCTGGGAGGCGGCCTGGGCGGCGGCGGAGGGCGGAAGGGCACTGGCCACGACCAGCAGCGAAGCGAGGAAAGCAGGAAAGAGTCTGGTCATGGAATCTGGTTCGGATCGTAATCGTCCGGATTGGTCGTGGTGTTGCTGGGCGGGACCAGATACAGGTCGTCGCGGTAATAACCGAGAATAGCACGGCGCAAAGTGCGCTCTGTGTCCTGTCCTGCCGAGCCGAGTCCCTTCAGGACAAACTCCAGCTGGAAGGAGTTGTTCATGTCACCCTCGCGGTTGCGCACGTAGCGGCGGGCCAGGGCGCGTACCGCCAGGCAGCAGCTGTCCCACTGCACGCCGCCGATGATCTCCAGCGGCTTGTGGTCCAGCAGCGAGTAGTAGTACCGGCCGACCACGCTCCAGGTGGGGTTGATCGGGTACAGGAACGAGAAATCGGCCTGCTTCAGCTGGTCGGTGTTGTCGGTGGTGTTGCGGCGGTAACGGTAGGACAGGTTGACGATGCCGTCGTTGCCGAGCAGGTAGCGGGTGCGGAAGCTCGCCAGGTCCTCCTGGCGGTAGTTCGGGTTCCACTGGTAGGTGGCGCCGAGCGTCCAGCGGTCGTTGATCATGTAGTTGACGTCGGTCACCCAGGCCGACTTGCCCTGCTCGACCGGCGGCTCGCTGCTGTTGAGCGTGACCCGCGAATCCTCGAAGTACAGGATCTGGCCCAGGCTGACGGACAGCTTCTCGCGGCCATCGGACTGGCGCAGCAGGCGGCTGGTCACCGCCACGGTTAGCTGGTTGGCATCGTTCTGGCGGTCGGCGCCGGTGTAGCGGCTGTCGCGGAACAGCTGGCCCCAGCTGAAGGTGAAGGCACGGGTGTCGAACAGCGGCAGGTCGTCCTGGTTCCGGTACGGGGTGTACAGGTAGTACAGGCGCGGCTCGAGGGTGTTCAGGTACGAGGTGCCACCGATCTTGACGTCACGGTCGAAGAACAGGCCGGCATCCAGGCTGGCGATCGGCAGGCTGCGGGTCGGCGTGCGGTCGCCATTACCGCCGGTGGCGCGCAGCTGCTCGGCCAGTTCGCGGTCCAGCTGGTAGGCGGTGTAGCGGTAGGCCAGGGTCGGGGTGACGTACCAGGCCGCGCCGGCCAGCGGCATGGAGATGTAGGGCTTGAGGTCCAGGCGCGAGCCGCCGGCCTGGTCGATCACCTCGCCGGTGCGCTGGTACTCGCCGTCGGCATCGATGAACTTCGGGTGGATGTCGTCGTGGACGAAGCGCACCGCCTCGGTATAGATGCCGATGTCGAACAGCTTGCCGAACGGCTGGTCCCAGTTGAAGTACGCCCGCGGCTGGCGGTTGTACGGCAGCGAGCTCTCGGTGAGCGTGTAGTCGGTGAGCTGCCAGTAGTCGGCCATCACGCCGGCGGTCCAGAACTCGCCGGTGCCATAGACGCCGGCCACGCTCTGGATGTTGGACACGCTCACGCCGTTGAGGCGGCTGGAGAAGTCCTCGGTGTAGCGCTCGTCGCTGACCCAAGCCAGGTTGGCGCGTGCCTGCCAGTGGCTGTCGATGTTGTGATAGCCCATGTACTCGACACGGCCGCGATCCTTGTCACGCAGCTTGTCGTTGGGCAGGTAGGCGGTGCGCAGTTCGCCGCGGCCACCTTCGTAGAGGTAGCGGAATTCGTTGTCGAGCATGAAGCCGCGCTTGCTCATGTAGCGCGGATACAGGGTGTCGTCGTAGTTCGGCGCCAGGTTGAGATAGATCGGCTGGGTGTAATCGAAGCCGTTGCGGCCGGAGATCGCCAGCTGCGGATACAGCAGGCCGGTCTGGCGGCGGTCGTCGATCGGGAACTTGAACCACGGCATGTACAGCACCGGCACCTTGCCGATCTGCAGCACGGCGTTGCGCGCGGTGCCGAAGCCTTCCTCGTTGTCGACGTCGATCTCCGGCGCACGCACCTTCCAGATCGGCTGCGAGGGATCGCAGGTCGTATAGGTGGAGTGGTGCATCTGCCCGACCGAGCCCTGCAGGTCCACCGACTGCGCGCCGCCGTTGCCGCGGCGGTCCACCAGCTGGTAGCGGATGTTGGTGACCTTGTGGGTGTCGGTGTCCTGGTTGCCTTCGGCCCGGTCGGCGATCATCCGGAACGAGGAGTCCTGGTAGCGCACGTGGCCTTCGGCGATGTAGTTGCCGCTGTCGGTGTCCAGCCGCAGCGTGTCCGCATGCAGGAACTGGTCGCCGCGCTTGAGGGTCACGTTGCCCTGGTATTGCGGGATCGTGGTGGTGCCGCTGAGCTGGTCGCCCTCGACATCGGTGGGCAGCTGCTGGCGGTTGGCGGCCGCGGCCTTGTCGGCCGGGGGCGCGTCGTCGAAGCCGGGCAGGGGCTCGACCGCCGGGCACAGGTCCCAGTTCAACGGCTTTTCGTCGGCCATTGCCGGCAGGCAGATGGCGATGCTCAGGGGCAGGGGAAGCAGGCGAAGAGCTCGGCGCACGCGGGGGAATCGACGTGGAAAACGGTGGCTAGCTTGCCCCATAGGCTGCATGGGGGCAATGAAGGCCGGGACCGGGGCGTCGGCCGGATTCATCGGCGGGCAGGTTGGCCGGCCCTGTCGGCGGGGCCGCTCAACGCAGCGCGTCGACGTGGGCAACGCTGCTTTCGCGCAGTGCCTGCAGGTCGTAACCGCCCTCCAGCATCGACACCACGCGCCCCTGCGCATGCCGCCGCGCGAGCTTGCGCAGCTCGGCGGTCAGCCAGCCGAAGTCCTCGGCTTCCAGCATCAGGTCGGCCTGCGGATCGCGCATATGGGCGTCGAACCCGGCCGAGATCAGTACCAGCTGCGGGCGGAACGCATCGAGCATCGGCAGCATCTGGTCGGCCCAGGTGTTGCGGAAGCGGAAGCCGCCACTGCCCGGTGGCAGCAGGGCGTTGTGGATGTTGCCCACGCCGCGTTCGTAGACGCTGCCCGAGTGCGGGTAGATGCCCGATTCGTGGGTGCTGAGGTACTGCACCGCCGGCTCGCGCTCGAAGATCGCCTGGGTGCCGTTGCCGTGGTGGACGTCGAAGTCGACGATCGCCACCCGCTCCAGCCCGTGCTTGTCGCGCGCGTGCGCGGCCGCCACGGCGATGTTGTTGAAGAGGCAGAAACCCATCGCGGTCTGCGCGGTGGCGTGGTGGCCGGGCGGGCGTACCGCGCAGAACGCGGTCTCGGCCTGGCCGGCCATCACCGCATCGACCGCCGCGATGCCGGCGCCCGCCGCGCGCAGCGCCGCCGCCGGCGAGCCGGGCGACATCACCGTGTCGACATCCAGCATGCGGTGGCCTTCGATCGGGTGTTCGAGCACTGCGTCGATCAGCTCGCGGTCGTGTACCCGGCACAGGTCGCCGAGCTTGGCTGGCGGCGCTTCGCGCCACTCCAGTTCGGGAAACTGCGCGCGCAGCGCCGAGACCACCGCCTCCAGGCGCGCGGGTGATTCGGGATGGTCGGGCCCCGGGTCATGGCCCAGGCAGGCGGGATGGGTGAAGACCAGCATGTGGCCCACTCTAGCCTGTCCGGTCGTGCGGGCGGGGCGGCATCAGGCCTGGCGGCGGTGCTGGTGCTGCCACAGCACCTCGCCTTCGCCGGCGGCGCGGGCGAGCACCCGGGCCAGCACGAACAACAGGTCCGAGAGGCGGTTGAGATAGCCGATGGCTTCGGCCCGCACGGCCTCCTGCCGCGACAGCGCGACCGTGGCGCGCTCGGCGCGGCGCACGATGGTGCGTGCCAGGTGGCAGCGCGCGGCCGCTTCGCCCCCCGCCGGCAGGATGAAATCCTTCAGCGGCGGCAGGGCGTCGTTATAGACGTCGAGACGTTCTTCCAGCCAGGCGACGTCCTCGGCGGTGATCGCCGCATGGCCGGGGATGCACAGCTCTCCGCCGAGGTCGAACAGCTGGTGCTGGATCGCGGTCAGCAGCGCCGCCACGTCCGCCGGCAGGCCGGGCGCGGCCAGCAGCACGCCGATGGCCGAGTTGGCCTCGTCGACCGTGCCATAGGCTTCCACGCGCGGCGCGTCCTTGCCGGTGCGGCTGCCGTCACCCAGGCCGGTGCTGCCATCGTCGCCGGTGCGCGTGTAGATCTTCGACAGGCGGTGGCCCATGGGCGGCCTGCCTCAGTGCGCCGCGGCGCGGGGCACCCAGCGCCGCGCGATGGCGGCGACTCCGGCATGCACCAGCAGCGCGGCGGCGACATACAGCACGGCGGTGCGCAGGTACGGCGCGAACCAGTCGGCGTAGTTCTTCGCCCAGCCGGCGACGCTCGGATCGACCACGGCGCGGCTGGACCAGTAGAACGCGCCCTGGGCGATCAGGTGGCATAGCGCCACCGACACCACCAGCACCAGCGCGCCGCGCGCGAGCATGATCCAGGTGGCCTGCTTTGGCAGGCCCTGCAGCCAGGCGCCACCGGTCCACAGGCTCAGGTAGGCCGGCACCAGCGCGACGTAGCCCGGCGACACGCAATAGTGCTGCCAGAACTGCAGGCCCTGCGCGGAGATCACCAGCCAGTCGATCACCACCGCCAGCGCCATCAGCAGCGGGAAGGCCCAGCGCGTCCACGCGCGCAGGTAGAGCCCGCCGAGGAAGAACACCGCCCACGACGCATCCGGCACCGGCGCGAAGTGGTTGATGCGGGTGGCGGTCATCAGCAGCGCGAGCAGCAGCAGGATGAAGGCGCGCTGGGTGCGGTCGTTCATGGCGTTTCCGGCAGGAAGAGGTTGCCCGGGCGATTCTAAGGCTTCCCCGCCCGCATCGGCATGGGTCGCCGACGCCCCATGCCGGGCACTATCATGCGTGCATGACCCAGACACATGACGTCGTGATCGTCGGCGGCGGCCTGGTTGGCGCCAGCCTGGCGATCGCCCTGGACCGCCTCGGCCTGGACGTGGGCCTGGTCGAAGCCACCGCGCCGGGCACGCTGCCGGCGGTGTTCGACCAGCGCAATCTCAGCTTTGCCGCCGCCACCGTCAACGCACTGACCGCGTTGGGCGTGATGGCGCAGCTGCGCCAGCCCGGGGGTCCGATCCGCCGCATCCATGTCAGCCGCCAGGGTGACTTCGGCCGCGTGCTGCTGGAAGCGTCCGACTACGGGCGCGACAGTTTCGGCCAGGTGGTGGTGGCGCGTGACTTCGGCGAGGCGCTGGAGCAGCGCCTGGCCCAGGCGACCCACCTGACCCGCTATCGCCCGGCGCGCTTCATCGGCACCGGCGCGGTGCGCGATGGCCTGCGCCCGGCGCGTATCGCCACCGCGGATGGAGAGATCGAACTGCGCGCGCGGCTGCTGGTGGGCGCCGATGGCACCCGCAGCGCCGTACGCGAGCTGCTGCATATCGGGACCGACGAGCACGATTTCCTGCAGACCTTGTTCGTCGCGCGGGTGCGCACCCAGCGCGCGCCGGACGGCACCGCCTACGAACGGCTGCGCGACAGCGGCCCGACCGCGCTGCTGCCGCGCGGCGACCGCCACTACGGCGTGGTGCATGGCGTCGCCCGGCATGAGGCCGAGGCGGTGGCCGCGCTCGACGAGGCCGCCTGGCTGGCCCGCCTGCAGGACGCCGCCGGCTGGCGCGCCGGCCGCTTGCTGTCCAGCGGCGAGCGCAGTGCCTATCCGATCGTGCAGGTGCTGGCGCAGCAGCTGGTGGCCGAGCGCGTGGTGCTGCTCGGCAATGCCGCGCAGACCGTGCATCCGCTCGGGGCGCAGGGTTTCAACCTCGGGTTGCGCGATGCGCTGACCCTGGCTGAGCTGATCGAAGTCGGTCGCGCGGACCCGGGCGCGGCCGACCTGCTGTCCGCCTACGTGGCGCGGCGGCGGCCCGATCGCGAACAGACCATCGGTTTCTCCGGTGGGCTGGCCCGGCTTACCGCGCAGTCCTCGCCCTTGCTGCGGCCATTGCGCAGCCTCGGCCTGCTGGCGGCCGCGCGGCACACGCCGCTGCAGTCGATGCTGGTGGGCGGGGCGATGGGTTTCCGCGGCGATGTGCCGCAGCTGTGCCGGAGCGCATCGTGAGCCGCCGCGCCGGGGTGGATGTCGCGGTGACCGGCGGCGGCGTGGTGGGCGCGGCCTGCGCGCTGGCGCTGGCCGAAGCCGGGCTGTCGGTCGCGTTGATCGAGGGCCGCTCGCCGCCGCATTGGCAGGCCGCGCGCCCGGACCTGCGTGTCTACGCCTTCGCCGCCGACAACGCGGGGTTGCTGGATCGCCTCGGTGTGTGGCCGCAGATCCGCGCCGCGCGTGCGCAGGCCTACCGGCGCATGCGGGTGTGGGATGCGGCCGGCGGTGGCGAGCTGGCGTTCGATGCCGATGCCTTCGGCCGCGAGCAGCTGGGCTGGATCGTCGAGAACGACCTGCTGGTCGATCGCCTGTGGGCGGCGCTGCCGGGCGCGGGCGTGCAGTTGCATTGCCCGGCGCGGCTGACCGCGCTGGAGCAGGACGAGCGCGGCGTGCGCCTGCGCCTGGACGACGGCACCCGCGTGGATGCCGCGCTGGCGATTGCCGCCGACGGCGCCGAATCGACGCTGCGCGAGCTGGCCGGCATGTCGGTCACGCGGCAGGACTATGGGCAGCGCGGGCTGGTCGCCTTCGTGCACACCGCGCTGCCGCACCAAGACACCGCGTGGCAGCGTTTCCTGGTCACCGGCCCGCTGGCGTTCTTGCCGTTCACCGAGGGACGCAGTTCCATCGTGTGGACGCTGCCCGATGCCGAGGCCGCGCGCCTGCTGGAGGCCGATGACGCCGCGTTCGAGCGCGAACTGACCAATGCGTTCGCCGGCCGGCTCGGCGCGGTGCGCCTGGCGTCGCCGCGCGCGGCCTTCCCGCTGCGCCGGCAACTGGTGGGCCAGTACGTCGCCGGCCGGGTGCTGGCGCTGGGCGATGCCGCGCACGTGGTGCATCCGCTGGCCGGGCAGGGCGTGAACCTGGGCCTGCGCGACGTGGCGGCGCTGCAGGCGATGGTGCTGGACGCGCGCCAGCGCCGTGCCGACTGGGCCGCGCCGC
>DJAN01000273.1 GCA_002429615.1 Lysobacteraceae bacterium UBA6001 | reverse complement strand
GAACCGCTCTTCCGATCTCGCCACCGCGACCGCCGGGGCCGGTGCCACCGGTGCTTCGGTGCGCGGCACCACGGCGTCGCGCGCCCGCACCAACCGCTCCACGGTGCGGCCCAGTCCCTTGCAGGTCGCCTGCAGCAGCGGCTCGATCTCGGCATGGCGCGGCACCAGTTCGCCGCAACGCATGCGCATTTCCTCCAGCCGCTCGATCAGCAGGTCCAGGCTCGCCGCGCCCGGCAGCAGCGCGGCCGCATCGCGCAGCGTGGCGAAGCTGATTCCGGCGGTCGCCTCGGGCAGCTCGGGGCTGGCCGCCAGCGTGCCCAGGCAGGTCGCCACCGGGGTCAGCACATGCATCAGGTCGATGCTCGACTGCACCAGCACGCGCTGCGTGGCGGCATCCACGCCGCCATAGGCCAGCGAGAGGCAGCGCAGGCTGTGGTTGTACAGCGCGTTGCCCAGGTCCATCAGGCTGGCGGCCGGTTCCAGCGTCACCCACAGCTTGCCTTCCGGCGTGGGCGGCCGGCGCATCACCGGGTTGTGCGCGCTCATGCGCGCCGGGCGGAACGCCGGGCGCGCTTCGCGCAAGGCCTGGTACTCACGCTGGATGGCCAGGAAGCGCTGGTAGTGCGACGCCTCCTGCGCGGCGGCAGCGCTTTCGCCCTGCTCCACGATCGCGGTGATGGCGATCTGCGCGGTCTTCAGGCACTGCACCACCTTCAGCCCGGGCAATCGCGCCACTTCGGCGCTGAGCTGGTGTGCCGGGTCACCAATGAACACCTGCGCGGCGCCCAGCGTCTCCACCAGCCGCGCCAGCCCCAGGTTGATCGACCGGTACAGCTCGCCCACCGTGGCGTAGTCGGTGGCCACGCTCATCAGCCGGTCCATGCGGCTGTCGCGCTGGTAATCGCGCGGCGGTTCGAAACCGGCGCCGTCGGTCAGGGTGCTGTCTTCCGGCCGTTCCAGATAGATGAAGTGGTCCAGCGTCTGCGGATTGAACGGGGTCAGCTTCACCACCACGCCGGCCGGGTGATAGCCCGGCGCGACCGGGAAGTTCTGGTGCGCCAGGTGCGCCGGCGCGCCCAGCGCGGAAAGGATGTTGCACACGGTGGCCAGGTGGCCCATCTCCTCGATGGCCACGGCCAGGATTTCCTGCCGCCAGCGCTGCACCGCCGCCAGCTCGCCCGGCTGCAGGTCCTCGTCGGCATGCTCCTTGAGGCTGAAGGCCGCATAGAGGTAGCAGCACATCAGGTGGTGCTCGATCTCCGCCGCTTCGGCCAGCAACCCCCACAGCTGTTCGCGGGAGGTGGGCACGGCAATCTCTTGGCGCATGGCAATCCCTCGGCTTGGGCCAGGGATCCAGTGTGCCTGCGTCCGCGCCGCCTGCACACGCATACGTTCGGATGAACGCCCCCGGACACATGCACGCTCGCGTCACCGCCCATCTGTTGCCCTATGGCCGTGGCCGCAATGTGCCATGCGGAAGGGAGGTGGTTATGACGGGTGGTTCCTGGCTGTTCCTTGTCGCCGTGGTGGCGCTGGTCGGAACGGTGGTGTTCCTGGTGACGCGCGCGTTCACCAAGCGCAACAAACCCGGCGCCGACGTGCCGCGCGAGGAAGTCCCGCGCGAATGAATCCCGCGGGCGGTGCCCCCGGCCCGCCCGCGCCATCGGCGCTCCCCCATGCCGTCCGGCCCGGTCGTCGGCTGAACCGTTGTTCGCAGCTTGCTGTTGCTGATTTCCCGAAACACGCCATGACCGTAAACGTTGCCGGGCAGGCGCACCGCCACGGCCATGGCTACAATCAGCGACGGATGCCAGGCCTAGGGCCTGGGCATCCGGAAGGCGCCGGTCGGGGACGGGCGGGCGCCGCTCCTCCATGCTTCACAGGCAGAGGCGACCAAGGCGGTCGGCCGGCGGCACGATGCTGCCTGCTCCCGCACGGGCCGCTGGCCCAAGGCATGGCCCGGTGCCGGCAACGGCGGTATCAATTTTGTCTCTCCATGGTCGATGACCCGGTGAGTCTCGTGGACCCAGACGCGACGTGATCGTTCAGTTTCGGCGCGATTTCCGCGCCGGTACCCATCGGGTACTGGCGCCGATGACCGCCATCTCCCTGCTGCTGTATGCCGTTGCCCTGGCCTGGGCAGGCGAGCTGCTGGGCGCCGGACTGGCCACGGGGCTGGGGATGCTGGCGGCGTTCCGCGGCTGGCGCATGCGCAAGGCGCTGCACACCGGGCAGCAGGGGTTGTGGATCGCGGCCATCAACGTCGCCGGCTGCCTGCTGGCCTGCAGGGTCAGCGGTACCGCCGCCCTGCCCTGGTTGTTCCCGGCCATCATGGGCAGCTACTTCCTGTGCGAGCCGCGCCGCGCGGTGCTGATGAACGTGCCGCTGGTGCTGGTGCCGATCCTGCTGCCGGGGCTGCTGACCAGCGTCGGCCAGGGCGTGTCGGTGATCGCGGTGAGCCTGCTGACGCTGGTGCTGGGGCTGGCGTTCTCGCTGCGCATCCACGACGACCGCGTGCACCTGGAGGAACTGGCCTCGCTCGACGCGCTGACCGGGCTGCCGAACCGGCGCATGCTCGAACGCACGCTCACCCGCCAGATCGACGAGCGTCGCGAGCATGAGCGCCTGAACGGGCTGATCATCCTCGACCTGGATCACTTCAAGGACATCAACGACCTCTACGGCCACGCCGCCGGCGATGCGGCCTTGGCGGACCTGGCGACGATCCTGCGCTTCGAGGTGCGGGGCGAGGACGAGGTGTTCCGTTTCGGCGGCGAGGAATTCGTGGTGCTGCTGCGGGTGGAATCGCTGGCGGACCTGGAGCTGGCCACCGAGCGCCTGCGGCGTGCGATCCGCGGCGCGCTGCGTGGTCCGGGCGGCAAGATCACGGTGTCGCTGGGCGCGGCCCGGCATGCCGGCGAGACGGCGTGGCAGGACTGGTTCTCGCGCGCGGACGCGGCGCTGTACCTGGCCAAGAACAACGGCCGCGACAGCTACCGCATCGCCGACAACCTGTAGGAGCGGCTTCAGCCGCGACTGCCATCCGACAGATCGCGACCCCGCCCGACTCCCCCAAAAAAGAAAGCCCCGGCACTTCCCGCGCCGGGGCCTGCTCACCACCCAAACATCACGTCGCGTCAGCGCATCGCCACCGGTGCATCCTCGGCCACCGGCGTGCGCCAGCCGCCCAGTGCCTTGTACACCGCCACCACGCCGACATTCACCTGCGCCTGCGCATCAGCCAACGCATCGTCGGCCTGCAACTGGGTCCGCTGCGCATCCAGCAGGGTCAGGAAATCCTCCGACCCTTCGCGATAGCGGATCTCCGCCAACGCTTCAGCCTTGCGCGCGGCATCGGCCTGCTCGGCGACGACCGCCAACCGCGACTGCTGCCGCGAATACGCCGTCAACGCATTCTCGGTGTCCTCCAACGCCAGCAGCACGCTCTGCTCGTACTGCGCCAACGCGCCGTCAGCCTGCGCCTGGCTCGCCCGCAAGCGTGCGCGCACGGTCCCGAAGTCGAACGCCGCCCAGCTGATCGACGGCGTCACGGACCACGCCTTGCTGCCGCTGTTGGTCAACGAACCCGCATCGCCGGACAGGAAACCGACAAAGCCACTCAGGCTGATGCGCGGAAACAGATCCGCGGTGGCCACGCCGACCCGCGCCGTCGAGGCCGCCAGTTCGCGCTCGGCCCGGCGCACGTCCGGCCGCTGCCGCAGCAGCGCCGCGGTGTCACCCAGCGGCAACGCACGTGCGTAGGCCGGCACCGGCTTCGGCACCAGCAGCGCATCCAGCGCGTCGGGCTGCCGCCCCACCAGCACCGCCAGGCGGTGCCGGTACTGCGCCTGCGCCACTTCCAGCAGCGGGATGTCGGCCTCGATCGCCTTCAAGCGCGCACGGCTGCTCTGCACATCCAGTTCACTGCCGGCGCCCAGCTGCCAGCGCGTCTGCGTCAGCTGCTGGGTATCGCGCAGGTTCTCCAGCGTGTGCGTGGCCACGTCGATCCGCTGCTGCACGCCGCGCAGTTCGAAGTAGTTGCGCGCCACCTCGGCGGCCACGGTGACCTGCGCATCGGCCAGCCCCGCCTGCTCGGCATCGAGGTCGGCACGCGCGGCTTCGGCGGCACGCCGCTGGCGGCCGAACAAGTCCAGCTCCCAGCGCGCATCGAAACCCAGCGTGTAGCTTTCGCTCAGCACGCGCGGGTTGCCCGGCGTGCCGAGGTCCGGCTGGTTGCGGCGGTCGTAATCGCCCTCGGCGGTGACGTGCGGCACCTGGTCCAGGCGCCGCTCGACGAACACCGAACGCGCTTCCTTGACCCGCGCCATGGCGATGCGCAGGTCGTGGTTGGCCACCAGCGCGTCGCGCACCAGGCCTTCCAGCACCGGGTCGTCGAACTGCGCCCACCACTGCCCGACCGGGGATTCATGGTTGAACGCCGGGTCCTGCGCGCCCTGCAACACCACATTGGGCGCGGGACTGGCCTTGTAGTCCGGGCCGACCGCACAGCCGGCCAGGACGACCGCGGCGATTGCCGCGGTCAATGCCTGTCGGATCATCACCACGGCAGCTCCTGTCCGAGGTGGCTGAAGCTGCCGTTCGGGCCGTCGGCGCCGATCAGCGCCATCTCGACGCTGGTCTTGGCCCCTTCCGGAATCTCGATGGCACCTTCGCCACTGTTCATGTCGGTCTTCACGTAGCCCGGGTGGATGGTGTTGACCTTCACCGGGGTGTCGCGCAGTTCGTAGGCCAGCTGCACGGTCCAGGCATTCACCGCGCTCTTGGAGACGTTGTAGGCCGGCACCTTGAAGTCGTAGATCGGCGAGGACGGATCGTTGTGCAGCGCGACCGAGCCAAGGATGCTCGACACGTTGACGATGCGCCCGGCCGGCGCCGCCTTCAGCAGCGGCAGGAAGGCCTGGGTCACCGCGATCAGCGCGAACAGGTTGGTATCGAAGGTGGTGCGCCAGGTCTCCAGGGTCTGCTCGGACGGCGCGCGGCCGAACTCGTCGACCAGGATGCCGGCGTTGTTGACCAGGATGTCCAGGCGGCCATAGCGCTCGCGCACTTCGGCCACGGCGGCGGCGATGCTCTTGCCGTCGGTGACGTCCAGGGCGATGGCATCGACCGGCAGACCCTCGGCCTGCAGCTTGGACGCCGCCTCGGCCGCGCGTTCGCGGTTGCGGCCGGCCAGCAGCGTGTGCACGCCGGCCTGGGCCAGCTGGCGCACGGTTTCCAGGCCGATGCCGCGGGTGGCACCGGTGACCAGGGCGATCTTCTGCGAAGCATTCATTGCATGGCTCCTCAAAGGGGGATGTAGGGAATCAGACGTGCTGCGCGTGCGCGTCGGGCGCATGCGAGACCAGCGGGCGCCCGGCCAGCTTGCGCAGGGCGACGTAGAACACGGGGGTCAGGAACAGGCCGAACAGGGTCACGCCGAGCATACCGGCGAACACCGTGATGCCGGTGGCCGAACGCACCTCGGCGCCCGCACCATGCGAGAACACCAGCGGCACGGTGCCGGCGATGAACGCGATCGAGGTCATCACGATCGGACGCAGTCGCAGGCGGCAGGCTTCCAGCGCGGATTCGACGATGCCCTTGCCCTGCAGTTCCAGCTCGCGGGCGAATTCGACGATCAGGATCGCGTTCTTGCACGCCAGGCCCATCAGCACCACCAGGCCGACCTGCACGAACACGTTGTTGTCGCCACCGGTGAGCCACACGCCGAACAGCGCCGACAGCAGCGTCATCGGCACGATCAGGATCACCGCCAGCGGCAGGGTCCAGCTTTCATACAGCGCGGCCAGCACCAGGAAGGCCAGCAGCACCGCCAGCGGGAACACCACCAGCGCGGCCTTGCCCTGGGTCGACTGCTGGTAGCTGAGGTCGGTCCATTCGATGCTCATGCCGTTCGGCAACACCTGCTTGGCCAGTTCCTCGACCTTGTGCATCGCCTCGGTGGACGAGAGCAGGCGCGCATCGGCCTCGCCGGCCAGGTCGGCCGCCGGGTAACCGTTGTAGCGCAGCACCGGGTCCGGGCCATAGGTCTGCTTGATCGTCACCATCGAACCGATCGGCACCATCTCGCCGCGATTGTTGCGGGTACGCAGGCGGCCGATGTCCTCGACGTTGTCACGGAACGGTGCGTCGGCCTGGGCGATCACCTGCCAGGTCCGGCCGAACTGGTTGAAGTCGTTGACGTAGGCCGAACCCAGGTAGGTCTGCAGGGTGTCGAACAGTTCGGTCAGCGACACGCCCTGCGCCTTGGCCTTGGCGCGGTCCACCTCGGCATCCAGCTGCGGCACGTTGGCCTGGTAGGTGCCGATCGGATACGCCATGCCCGGGGTCTGCGCGATCGCGCCCTGCATGGTGTTCACCGCATTCTGCAGCGCGCCGTAGCCCAGGTTGCCGCGGTCCTCGATGAACAGCTGGTAGCCGTTGCCGTTGCCCAGGCCGAGGATCGGCGGCGGCATGAACGAGAACGCCATGCCCTCGCCCAGCCCGGCGACCTTCTGGTTGATCTCGGCGTTGATCTCCAGCGCCGAACGATGCCGCTGCGAGAACGGCTTGAGCGGCAGGAACACCACGCCGGTGTTGGGCGTATTGGTGAACTGCAGCGCGTTCAGGCCGGGGAACGCGATCGCGTGGTCGACGCCCTCGGTGTGCATGGCGATGTCGGTGACCTTGCGCAGCAGCGCGTCGGTGCGTTCGATCGACGCGCCTTCCGGCAGCTTCACGCCGGCGATCAGGTACATCTTGTCCTGGGTCGGGATGAAGCCGCCCGGCACCGCCTTGAACATCAGGCCAGTGACGAGCAGCAGGCCGATGTACACCGCGAACACCAGGCCACGACGGCCGAGGATCTTCGACACCGTGCCCTGGTAGCCATCCGAGCTGCGCTTGAAGAAGCGGTTGAACGGACGGAACACCCAGCCGAACAGGCGGTCGATCAGGCGCGACGGGGCATCCTTGGGCGCGTCATGCGCACGCAGCAGGCGCGCGGCCAGCGCCGGCGACAGGGTCAGCGAGTTGATCGCCGAGATCACCGTGGAGATGGCGATGGTCACCGCGAACTGCTTGTAGAACTGGCCGGTCACGCCGGACAGGAACGCCATCGGCACGAACACCGCGCACAGCACCAGCGCGATGGCGATGATCGGCCCGGAGACCTCCTTCATCGCCTGGTGCGCGGCCGCCAGCGGGCTGAGCCCTTCCTCGATGTTGCGCTCGACGTTCTCCACCACCACGATCGCATCGTCGACCACGATGCCGATCGCTAGCACCAGGCCGAACAGGGTCAGCGTGTTGATCGAGAAGCCCAGCAGGTACAACGCGGCGAACGTGCCCACCACCGACACCGGCACGGCGATCAGCGGAATGATCGAGGCGCGCCAGGTCTGCAGGAACAGGATCACCACCAGCACCACCAGCAGGATCGCCTCCAGCAGGGTATGCACCACCGCGCTGATCGAATCGCGCACGAAGATCGTGGTGTCGTACACCGCCTCGTACTTCACGTCATCCGGGAAGCGCGACTGCAGCTCGTCCATCTGCGCGATCACCTTGTCGCGGATGTCCAGCGCATTGGCGCCCGGCGCCTGGAAGATGCCGATGCCGACCGCGTTCTTGCCGTCCAGCTGCGAACGCAGGGTGTAGTCGCCCGCACCCAGTTCCAGGCGCGCGACGTCGGCCAGGCGCACCACCTCGCCGTCACTGCCGGTCTTGAGGATGATGTCGCCGAACTCCTGTTCGGTGCGCAGCCGGCCCTGGGCGTTGATCAGGGTCAGGAACTTGCTGTCGGGCATTGGCTCGGCGCCGAGCTGGCCAGCCGAGACCTGCACGTTCTGCTCGCGCATCGCCGCCACCACGTCGCTGGCGGTGAGGCCGCGCGCGGCCACGCGCTCGGGATCCAGCCAGGCGCGCATGGCGTAGTCGCCGCCACCGAACACCTGCGCGTCGCCCACGCCCTGGATGCGCGCCAGCGCGTCCTTGACGTGCAGGCGGGCGTAGTTGCGCAAGTACAGCGTGTCGTACTTGCCCTTCGGCGACGTCAGGTGCACGACCATCAGGAAGGTCGGCGACTGCTTCTGCGTGGTCACGCCCTGGCGGCGCACGTCCTCGGGCAGGCGCGCGTTGGCCTGGGCCACGCGGTTCTGCACCTTGACCGCGGCGTCGTCCGGGTCGGTGCCGGGGCGGAAGGTGATGGTCATCTGCAGCACGCCGTCGGAGCCGGCGACCGACTTGATGTACATCATGTTCTCGACGCCGTTGATCGCTTCTTCAAGCGGCGTGGCGACGGTTTCGGCGATGACCTTGGGGTTGGCGCCCGGGTACACCGTGCGCACCACCACCGAAGGCGGCACCACATCGGGGTACTCGCCGATCGGCAGCATCGGGATGGCGATCAGGCCCGCGGCGAAGATGATGATCGACAACACCGCGGCGAAGATCGGCCGGTCGATGAAAAATCTGGAAAAGTCCATGGGGAAGGTCCTTGGGTGGTATGGCCGGCACGGCCGATCCGGGATCGGCGGCAATGCCGGCCCGACGCCGGCCCTCTCAGGGGCCGGCGCGCGGGGACGCGAACTACAGGTGACGCGGGATCAGTTCATCGCGGTCTTGTTGGCCGGCGGCGGTGCCTGCATCGACACCGCCTTGGCGTCGACCGGCATGCCCGGCATGAAGATCTTCTGCACGCCGTCGACGATCACGCGGTCGCCAGCGGCCAGGCCGCCGGTGACGATGCGCAGGCCCTCGGCGGTGCGGCCGAGCTGGACATCGCGGCGCTGGGCCTTGTTGTCCTTGTCCACGACATAGACGTACTTGCGGTCCTGGTCGGTGAGGATGGCCTTGTCGTCCACCAGCACCGCCTTGAACTCGCCGCTGCCCAGCAGTTGCACGCGCGCGTACAGGCCCGGGGTGAACTGGCGCTGGGCGTTGTCGAGCACCGCGCGCACGCGGATGGTGCCGGTGCTGCGGGTGACCTGGTTGTCGAGGAAGTCGACGCGGCCACTGTGCGGATAGCCGTCCTCGCCCACCAGGCCGATGCGCACCGGCAGCTGGCCGTCACGCTCGCTCGGGCGCTCGCCACTGCGGGCCATCTGGCTGTAACGCAGGAAGGTGCCTTCGTCGGCATCGAAGTAGACGAACACCTTGTCCTGCGAGACCACCGTGGTCAGCACGCTGGCGGCATCGCCGGCGCTGACCAGGTTGCCGGCGGTGACCTGCGCGCGCCCGGCACGGCCGTCGATCGGCGCCCGCACGCGGGTCCAATCGAGGTTGAGGCGCGCGGTTTCCACCGCGGCTTCGGCGGCGAGCACGTCGGCCACGGCCTGGTCGGCGGCGGCCTTGCGCTGCTCCCAGGTCTCGGTGGAGATCGCCTGCTGGTCGGCCAGCTTGCGCGCACGCGAGGCCTCGCTGCGGCCCAGTTCGGACTGACTGCGCGCACGCACCAGCGCGGCCTGGGCCCGGTTCAACTCGGCCTTGTAGCTGCGGTCGTCGATGGTGAAGAGCACATCGCCCTTCTTCACTTCCTGGCCTTCGGCGTAGTTGACCTTGTCGATGTAGCCGGACACGCGCGGGCGCAGCTCGACGCTTTCCACCGGCTCGATGCGGCCGGTGAATTCGTCCCACTGCGAGACCTGCTTGACCAGCACCGGCGCGGCGCCGACGGCGGGCGGCGGCGGTGCGCCCTGCTCGGCGGCCTGCGAGCCGCACCCGGCCAGCACCGCGGCGAACACCGCCGCGGCCAGGGCATTGCGCAACGGGGCGCGGAAGGAAGACAGGAACGGGGTGGCGTTCGTGTTCATGGGGAAACCTCGTGGAGGGAGAGGGGGAGAGGAATACCGGCCAGCTTTCCTGCGACCGGCTGCGAAGCGAGTTTCTTGTCGGTACTGACGATCACCTGCCCGGGTTGGCCACGCCCGGCGAGCAGCGACACCGCGCAACGGCCCACGGCCAGCGGGCTGAACCACTCCACGCAGGCCTGCTTCTTGTTCGACGGATCACAGACCGGTTCTTCGACCTGCAGCAGCTGCACGCGCACGCCCAGCGGCTGGGCCTCCTCGTGCAGCACCTGGGCGAGCATGCGGGTGGCCGAACCGGTGACCGAGGCCTCGCCATGCCCGGCCCAGGGCCGCAGCGCGCAGGGGCTGCCGACCAGCACGTAGCGGCCGCCGAGATCGGCGAGCAGCGGCAGCAGGTGGCGCGCGGCGGCCAGGTGCGGCAGCAGGTCGCGCTGCAGTCGGCGCAGCAGCTGCGAGGCCGGGCGGTCGATCAGGCGGCCGCTGCTGAGCGGGCTGCCCAGACTGGCCACCACCGCCGACAGCGGGTGTTCGCGCTCGGCGATACGCGCGGCCAGCGCTTCGGCGCTGGCGTCATCGGCCACCGAGCCGACCAGGGTGTCCAGACCGGGGGCATCGGCGAAGCGGCGGCGCAGCGCCCGCAGGCGCTCGGCACTGCGGCCCACCGCCAGCACCCGGCTGCCGGCTTCCAGCAGCGCGGCGATCACGCCGCCGCCCACCGTGCCGGTCCCGCCGAGTACCAGCACCTCCGGCTGGAGTATCCCGTTCATGGGACTTTTACTCCCGGAACCGGGACAATGCGGATGCTGCCCATGCGCCCGTCACGGCGTGCGGCCAGCCGGAACTGGCCACCGCCCTGTCGTTGCGGTGGCGGGGTGAATTCGCGAAAAGCCTGCGGCTGACGCGCGTTTACATTGAGAGTGACGGGGTCAAAGGCGCCTTCCAGCGCTTCTTTGCGGGAAGGCGGCAAGCCGAATAGACGACGCAGCCACATGGCGCACCTCGGGGGGGTTCTGGAATGGGCGCCAAGTTACGCCCCGAAGCCGCACTTGATTAGTCCGGATTTAGGGGAATAATCGTCCCGGAGACGGTCTAATCCCGTTCCCCTCCCGTCCCCCATCCCGGAGTCCCCCGCATGACCCGCGATCTCAACGACACCCTGATCTTCGTCAAGGTGGTCGAACAGGGCAGTTTCATCGCCGCCGCCAACGCGCTCGGCCTGCCCAAGACCACCGTCAGCCGCAAGGTGCAGGAGCTGGAGCAGCGCCTCGGCGCGCGCCTGCTGCATCGGACCACGCGCCGCATCGGCCTCACCGAGGCCGGCTCGGTGTATCACGAACATTGCCAGCGCATCGCGCGCGAACTGGAAGAAGCCGAGAGCGCGGTGGGCCAGCTGCAGTCCGGCCCGCGTGGCTGGTTGCGCTTCACCGTGCCCTACTCGATCGGCATCACCTGGATCGCGCCGCTGCTGGGCGAATTCCACGCGCTGTATCCGGAGATCCAGCTCGACATGCATCTCGGCAACGAGAAGCTCGACCTGATCGCCGGCGAGGCCGACCTGGCGCTGCGCGTGGGCTCGTTGCCGGATTCGAACCTGGTGGCGCGCAAGCTCGGCAGCCTGCGCACGCAGGTGTTCGCCAGCCCGGCCTACATCGAGCGTTACGGTGAGCCGCTGCATCCGGACGAGCTGCAGTTTCACCGCACGCTGGCGATGCGCAAGAGCCGCACCAACACGGTGAGCAACAACCGGTTCTACTGGTCGCTCACCGATGGCACCGAGCTGCGCGATTTCGGCGTGAACCCGCTGATGGTGGCCAACGATCCGTCGGCACTCAATGGCGCGCTGCTGTGCGGCGAAGGCTTGATGCTGACCGGCGATGTGATGGCCAAGCCGTTCATCGAGTCCGGGATGATCCGCCGCGTGCTAGCCGGCTGGACCGGTCCGGAAGTGGACTTCAACGCGGTGTTCGCCGGCGGCCGGCTGATTTCGCCGAAGGTGCGCGCGTTCGTCGACTTCCTGGTCGACAAGCTCAACTTCGATGCGAACTACATGATGGCGCAGTGCCCGGCGGCGAAGCTGGCGGCGGCGCAGGCACGCCAGGCGCAGGAAGAGGCCGAGCATGCGCAGGAGGCCGAGGTCGAACTGCAGGCCGAAGGCAAGCGCATCCTGGAGAAGGTCACCGCCTGATGCGGTGGACGCGGCGCTCGCATGGGCGCCGCGTCGTGGCGATCAACTGACGGTGCAACGCGCCATCGCGGCGCTGCCCTGGCGGGCATAGCTGGCCATCTGCCTGCCGTCCGGTCCACGCAGCAACAGGCGCTGGCCGGCAACATCCATCGACAGCATCACCGGCGGTGCGGCATCCGTCGCCCGCAGGGCGATATCGTCGCCACTGCGCTCGTAACGGAAACGCATGTTGCCCTGCGCGCGGATCACGCGCCCGCTGCCGTCGGCGTCGAAGACCAGGGCATCGCGACCGTGATCGCTGGGGGTGGCACGTTCGCACAGGATCCAGGTGCTGCCGCCGAGGCGGTCTGCAGGATTCTGGGCAAATGCGGGATGTGACGCGAAACACAGCGCGCCGAGCAGCAGACTACGCAACATGGAGAGCACCTTGGGCGGGAGAGGCGCGGCGGTGTTGGTCGCGCCGCGCGGTCGTTCAAGGCCCGGCTGGTGCCGGACGCCACGCATGTTAGGAAGCCGGGGGGCGCTTGGCTTTGCGATCAATCCAATGGGTGTTGGGTGAGTGTTGGGCGGGTTTTGGGTGAGTCGCGAGCGGATGCGCGGCGCTCACGGTGGCGTCGCGCGGCGTCCGGGGACAGGCCGCTTCCGGGACACGCCGTAAACCCCTCCATGGGGGCTCGA
>DJAN01000067.1 GCA_002429615.1 Lysobacteraceae bacterium UBA6001 | reverse complement strand
GTCCCGAAACGGGCCTGCCCCCGAAGGCCGCGCGCGATCCCCGCGAGCCGATCCACCTCGAAGGCCAGCCAAAAAAAGAGCGGCCCCGAAAGGCCGCTCTTCACAAACCAGCAGAAAATCGAAGCGGTCAGCTCAATCCGCCCGCCCACCAAACTCGCCGGTGGTGGTGTTGACGAGGATGCGCTCCCCGTTGGTGATGTACTCCGGCACCATGATTTCGATACCGGTATTGAGCTTGGCCGGCTTGGGCCGCTTGGTGGCGGTACCGCCCTTGAGTTCCGGCGGCGTATCGACCACTTCCAGGGTCACGTGCTGCGGCATCTGCACCGCCACCGGCTGGTCGTCGATGACCTGCACGTACAGCCCGTTCAGCCCTTCGGTGATGTAGCCCGCATCGTCGCCGACCACATCGGCGTCCAGCGTGTACGGCGTGTAGTCCTCATCGTCGAGGAACACGAACGCCTCGCCATCCTTGTAGGAGAACGTCGCCTGCCGGCGCAGCAGCTCCACCTCGGTCAGGTTGTCGTCCGCATCGAAGCTCGCATCGAGCTTGGTGCCGCCCGGCACGCTGTACATGATGAAGCGGAAGCGGACGTTGCCGCCGCGGCCCTGCGGCGAACTGCGCTCGATGTCGCGGATCTGGTACACGCCGTTGTTGTACTCGACGACGTTGCCCTTCTTGATGTCGTTGGCTTTCATGTGCGGTGCTTCTTGAGTGGATATCAGTGGATTACTTGGCCGCCAGCCGCACCGCCCCGTCCAGGCGGATCGTCTCGCCGTTGAGGTAGCGGTTGCGCAGGATGAAGGCCACGGTGTCGGCGAACTCGTCCGGCTGGCCGAGACGCGACGGGAACGGGATCGAGGCCGACAGCGACTGCTGCACCGCCTCGGGCATGCCATCGACCATCGGTGTCCAGAAGATGCCCGGCGCGATGGTCATCACGCGGATGCCGAAGCGCGACAGCTCGCGCGCCATCGGCAGCGTCATGCCGACCACGCCGGCCTTGGACGCCGAATACGCCGCCTGGCCGATCTGGCCCTCGAACGCCGCCACCGACGCCGTATGGATGATCACCCCGCGCTCGCCATCCTCGCCAGCGGCGTTGTGCTGCATCACATCGGCGGCCGCCTTGGCCACGTTGAAGCTGCCGACCAGGTTGACCAGCACCGTGCCGCGGAACGTCGCCAGCGGCATCGGCGCCTCTTTGCCCAGCATGCGGCCGGCGCCGAGGATGCCCGCGCAGTTGACCAGCGTATTGAGCCCGCCGAGGAAAGCAGCGGCCTGCGCCACGTTCGCCGCCACCTGCGCCTCGTCGGTGACATCGGTACGGAAATAGCGTGCGTTGGCATCGCCCAGCTGCGCCACCGCCGCGGCGGCCTTGTCGTCGTTGACGTCGAACAGGGCGACCCGGCCGCCGTCGGCGACGATGCGCCCGGCCACCGACAGGCCCAGGCCGGAAACGCCGCCGGTCACGATCGCGCGTACGGATTCAGACTGCATGGAGAAGAGGACATCCGGAAACAAAGAAGCGCGATTCTAGCCGAAGCCCCGCCGCGCCCGTGCTGCGCGGCATCAAGGCGTCAGCTGGGGCAGCTGCAGGTCTTCCAGCCGACGCGCGAACTCGTCCGGTGGCAGCCCCGGCGCGAACAGGAAGCCCTGGCCGACCGGCACCCCCAGCTTGAGCAGGAACTGCCGCTGCGCCTCCGATTCCACCCCCTCGGCCACCAGTCCCAGCCCCAGGCTGCGCGCGATCCCGCACACCGCCTCGCATACCGCCACGTCCGACCGGTTGCCCGGCACCCCCTCCACGAACAGCTGGCTCAGCTTGAGCCCGTGGATCGGCAGCCGGCGCAGGTAGTTCAGCGCGCTGTAGCCCTCACCGAAATCGTCGATGGTCAGCACCACGCCCATGTCGCGCAGGTCGGCGAAGGTCTGCAGCGTCGATGGTGCATCCTCGATCAGCACCCGCTCGGTGAACTCCAGCTCCAGCGCCGAACCCGGCAGCTCGAACTCGGCCAGCGCCTCGCGCACCTGCTCGGCCAGGTCCTCGCCGATGAACTGCCGGTACGACACGTTGATCGCCACCCGCACCACGCCCAGGCCCTGGTCCATCCACTCGCGGACCTGGCGGCAGGCCTCGTGCAGCACCCAGCGGCCGATGCGCACGATATCGCCGGTGCTTTCGGCGTGGCTGATGAACAGGTCCGGGCGCAGTTCGCCGAGCTGGTGGTTCTGCCAGCGGATCAGCGCCTCGGCCGCGACCACGCGGCCATGCCGCAGGTCGACCTGCGGCTGGTACACCAGGCGGAACTCCTCCTGGTCCGCGGCACGCCGCAGCTGCGTCTCGATCTGCAGCCGGTCCTGCTGCGCGCGCGCCAGTTCCTGGCTGAAGGCCTGCCAGCCGTTGCGGGTGCGGCGCTTGCAGTCGTACATCGCCATGTCCGCGTTCTGGATCAACTGCTGCGGACGGGTGCCGTCATGCGGCGAGCGCGCGATGCCGATGCTGGCGGTCACGGAGAACTCGTCCTTGCCGAAGCGGAAGGGCGGTGCGAACGCCTGGGTGATCGCCTGCGCCAGCCGCTCCGGCTGGTCGGGCAGGTCGCGCGCGTCGCAGACCACCAGGAACTCGTCGCCGCCGAAGCGCGCGATCAGTCCCTCGGTGCCGACCGCGCGCGAGATGCGCTGGGTCGCCTCGATCAACAGCTCGTCGCCGGCATTGTGGCCGAGCACGTCGTTGATGGTCTTGAAGCGGTCCAGGTCGATGTACAGCACCGCCACCTTGGCGTGGGTCGGATTGGACAGCCGCGCCGCCAGGTCGCTGAGCGCCGCGTCGCGGTTCATGATGCCGGTGAGCGGATCGGTGCGTGCCTGGATGCGCAGCGTCTCCTCGGTCTGCTTGCGCTCGGTGATGTCCTGCAGCGTGCCGGCAATGCGCGTGGAGGCCAGGTCGCCGCTTTCCACCTCGCCGATCATCCGCACCCAGAAGGAGTGGCCGTCACCGCGCTGCCCCTGCAGTTCCAGCTCGAAGCCGGACTGCCTCGCCACCGCGTCGATCAGTGCCGCCTCCAGCCGTGCCTGGTCCTCACCGCGCAGGCAGACCAGCAGTTGGGTCATGGTCTGCGGCGGCTCGGCCTGGCCGAGGATGCGCGCCGACTCCTCGGTCAGGTACAGGCGCTGCTGGCTGCGGTTCCACTCCCAGCCGCCGATGTGCGCCAGCGACTGCGCGCGGTCGAAGATCGCGCTGTCGCGCTTGAGCTCGGTGATGTCGGAGAACAGCGCGAAAGCATGGTCGGGCTGGTCGCGTCCGGTGGAGAACACCGGTACCGAGGTCACCGAGATCCAGATCATCCGGCCCTTGGGCCGGTGATACAGCCCCATCGTGGTGCTGGCGATGATCTGCCCCTCGACGAAGGCGCGGGTCATCGGCCACTGCTCGCGGGGCAGGTGGCGGCCATGCTGGTCGACGATCACCCAGTCATCGGGCTGCAGCAGGTCGCCCAGGGCCTCGTTGCCGGCGATGCCGAGGATGCGGTGCGCGGCCGGGTTGGCCGAGACGATGCGGCGATCGTGATCGAACAGCACCACGCCCTTGTCGATGGATTCCATCAGCAGGCGATAGCGCGATTCGGCCTGCCAGCGGCCGCTCAGGTCGCGTGCCACCGCCACGATGCAGGGCTTGCCGTCGAACTGGAAGCCGGCCGAATGCACCTCCACCGGGAAGCGGCTGCCGTCGCCGCGCATGTTGGTGACTTCGATGACATAGGTCTCGCCGCGCTTGAGCGTTTCCCATACCGGATCCAGATGGTCGCGTGGCAGGTCCGGGTTCAGCAGCTCGATCGGCTGGCCGACAATGGCCTCGCGCGGCCGCTGGTAGGCGGCGATGCCGGCCTTGTTGAGGTCGAGCACGATGCCGGTTTCGCTCAGGATGCTGACCGGGTCGGGCACCGCGTCGAACAGCGCCTCGTAACGCATGTGCGAGGCGTGCAGGGCCTCGGCGCAGCGCGCCAGCAGGGCCGCGGCGGGATCGTCGGGGTGGACGGCGAGGAAGCGCTCGATCTCGGCCAGCGTGTCCGCCGGCGCGATGTCGTCACCGGGGGCGTCGGAACCGGAACGGGCGCCGGCGTTCATGTCGCCGCCAACGCGCGGCCGGCCTTGCTGCCGGTCTCGCGGCCAAGCAACGCCGCCAGCCAGCGGCCGGTGGCCGCCAGTGCCTGCAGGTCGATGCCGGTGTCGATGCCCATGCCCTGCAGCATATACACCACATCCTCGCTGGCCACATTGCCGCTGGCCCCGCGCGCATAGGGGCAGCCGCCGGCGCCGGAGACGGCGCTGTCGACCACCCGCACCCCTTCCTCCAGGCACGCGGCGATATTGGCCAGCGCCTGGCCGTAGGTGTCATGGAAGTGCACCGCCAGCGCGGCCATCGGCACCTCGGCGGCGACGGCGGCGAGCATGCGCCGCGCTTTCAGCGGGGTGCCGACGCCGATGGTGTCGCCGAGCGAGATCTCGTAGCAGCCCAGTGCGTGCAGCCGACGCGCCACGTCCACCACCGCGGCGACGGCGACCTCGCCCTGGTAGGGGCAGCCGAGCACGGTGGAGACATAGCCGCGCACCTGGACCCCGTCGGCCTGCGCGCGGGCCAGGATCGGCCGGAAGCGTTCGATTGACTCGTCGATGCCCGCGTTGGTGTTGGCGCGGTTGAAGGCCTCCGAGGCGGCGGTGAATACCGCCACCTCGGTCACGCCGGCGGCGCGCGCGCGCTCATAGCCCTGTTCGTTCGGCACCAGCACCGGATAGGCGATGCCGGGGCGGCGCGCGATTCCGGCATAGACCTCGGCGGCGTCGGCCAGCTGCGGCACCCAGCGTGGGCTGACGAAGCTGGTCGCCTCGATGGTACGCAGGCCGGTGGCGGAAAGACGGTCGATCAGCGCGATCTTGTCCGCCGTGGCGACGGCGGTCTTCTCGTTCTGCAGGCCGTCGCGCGGGCCGACCTCGACCACGCGCACGAAATCGCTCATTGCAGGGCTCCTGTCCTTGGCGCCGGGCCGGTCATGGGCGATGGCAGACCGCCTCGATGTTGTTCCCGTCCGGGTCCAGCACGAAGGCGCCATAGTAGTTCGGGTGATAGTGCGGGCGCAGCCCGGGCGGCCCGTTGTCACGGCCACCGGCGGCCAGCGCGGCGCGGTGGAAGGCATCGACCTGGGCACGGTCGTCGGCGACGAAGGCGATGTGGCAGCCACCGGCCGCGGCCGGATGGGTGCCGATCCAGAACTGTGGCTTGCCATCGCGGCCAAACCCGGCATGGTCGCCGGCGCCGGTCTGTTCGGCGCTCACCGCCATCACCACCGACAGCCCCAGCGGCGCCAGTGCGGCGCGGTAGAACACCTGGCTGGCGGCGAAGTCCCGGCAGCCGATTCCCACATGGTCGAGCATTCAATCCTCCTGTGGCACCCACGCGGCCGGGCGCTTGTCCAGAAACGCCGCCAGGCCTTCCTGGCCTTCCGCCGATACCCGCAGGCGGGCGATCAGCGCGGCATTGTCGCGGTCCAGCCGGTCGCGGTCGTGACAGCCGGCGACGTCGCGCACCAGGGCCTTGGCCGCGCCAACCGCCAGCGGGCCGGCCGCGCACAGCAGGCGTACCTGCCGGGACACGGCCAGGTCGAGGTCGTCGGCGGCCACCACCTGGTGCAGCAGGCCGATGGACTGGGCGGTGGCGGCATCGAAAGTCTCCGCGCTGGCGAACCAGCGCCGCGCCTGGCGCGCGCCGATCGCGGCGATCACATACGGTGAGATCACCGCGGGCAGCAGGCCCAGCCGGCTTTCGGTCAGGCCGAAGCGGCTGTGCGCCACCCCGATGGCTATGTCGCAGCAGGCCACCAGGCCCACGCCGCCGCCGTAGGCCGCGCCCTGCACGCGGGCGAGGGTGGGGCGCGGCAATTCGTCCAGTGTGCGCATCAGTCGCGCCAGCGCCTCGGCGTCACGGCGGTTCTCCGCCTCGCTGGCCGCCGCCATGCCGCGCATCCATTGCAGGTCGGCGCCGGCCGAGAACGAGGTGCCCGCGCCGGTCAGCACCACCACGCGCACGGCCGGGTCGGTGCCGGCCGCCTCCAGCGCGGCGGTGAGTTCCTCGATCAGGCGTGCGTCGAAGGCGTTGTGCAGGGCCGGCCGTTGCAGGCACAGCGTGCGGACCCCGGCCGCGTCCTCGATCGACAGTACCGCCTCGTGCATGGCATCCCGCTCCTGGAACGATGCATCCATGATAACCAGCCCCCCGTGGCCCGCCATGACGCAGCGCGGCGCGTGATACAGTTGAGAACCATTCCTATCAGCCCAGGGCGTTCTGTGACGTTGTCCGATATGCCGCTGCACCAGCCTGCCCTCGTCGAGTCCGTCCAAGACCGCCATGACAACGACGTGATCTCGCGTCGCCTGCGTGAACTCGGTTTCGTGGCCGGCGAAGAGGTAAAGGTGGTGGCGGTCGGGCCGATCGGTCGCGAGCCGCTGCTGGTGCAGGTCGGTTACACCCGTTTCGCCCTGCGTCGCGTCGAGGCGGCGCGGGTGCAGGTGCGTGTGCTGGAGCAGGCCGCATGAACGCCGTCGCCGCTCCGCTGCGCCTGGCCCTGGTGGGCAACCCGAACTGCGGCAAGACCGCGCTGTTCAACCAGTTGACCGGCAGCCGGCAGAAGGTCGCCAACTACACCGGCGTCACCGTCGAGCGCAAGGAAGGCCACCTGCGGGCGCCGTCCGGGCGCGAGTTCGCGGTGCTGGACCTGCCGGGCGCCTACAGCCTGCATCCGGCCAGCCTTGACGAGGCGATCACCCGCGACCTGTGCCGCGGCTTCTATCCGGGCGAAGCGGTGCCGGACGTGCTGGTGTGCGTGATGGACGCCACCAACCTGCGCCTGCACCTGCGTTTCGCGCTGGAGCTGCGCGAGCTGGGCCGGCCGATGATCGTCGCGCTGAACATGGTCGACGCCGCGCAGCGCCGCGGCATCGTCATCGACCGCGAGGCGCTGGAGCGCGAGCTGGGCGTGCCGGTGGTGGAAACCGTGGCGGTGCGCCGGCATGGCGCGCAGGCGCTGGTGGAGAAGATCGACGCGCTGGCGCCGCAGCTGGCCGCGCCGAACGTGGCACCGCCGGAAGACGGCAACTACCACGCGCTGGTGCGGCGGATCCTGGCCGCCGCCGTGCAGATGCCCGAGCGCACCAGCCGCATCGACGACGCGCTGGATCGCTGGCTGCTGCACCCGGTGCTGGGGCTGGCGACGTTCATCGTGCTGATGTTCCTGATCTTCCAGTCGGTCTACGCCTGGGCCACCCCGGTGATGGACCTGATCGACGCCGGCACCAGCGCGCTCGGTGCGTGGGTGGGATCGGTGCTGCCGGCAGGCCCGCTTACCAGCCTGCTGACCGACGGCATCATCGCCGGCGTCGGTGGCGTGATCGTGTTCCTGCCGCAGATCCTGATCCTTTTTGCCTTCATCCTGGCGCTGGAGGAGTCTGGCTACCTGCCGCGCGCCGCGTTCCTGCTCGACCGGATGATGTCGGCGGCGGGGCTGTCGGGCCGCTCGTTCATCCCGCTGCTGTCCAGCTTCGCCTGCGCGGTGCCGGGCATCATGTCCACGCGCAGCATCCAGGACCCGCGCGATCGCCTGGCGACGATCCTCGTCGCACCGCTGATGACTTGTTCGGCGCGTTTGCCGGTGTACGCGCTGCTGATCGGCGCCTTCATTCCGCAGAAGACGGTGTGGGGCATGTTCAACCAGCAGGGACTGGTGTTGTTTGGCCTGTATGCGGTGGCGATCTTCAGCGCGCTGCTGGTGTCGTGGGTGATGAAGAAGTGGCGCCGCGACAAGAGCGAGCATCCGCTGCTGCTGGAACTGCCGTCCTATCGCATCCCGCACCCGCGCGACCTCGCGCTGGGGCTGTGGGAGCGCGGCATGATCTTCCTCAAGCGCGTGGGCGGCATCATCCTGGCGCTGACCATCCTGCTGTGGGTGCTGCTGTCCTTCCCGGGTGCGCCGGCGGATGCCACGCTGCCGGCCATCGACTACAGCTTCGCCGGCCGCATCGGCCATGCGATGACCGCGATCTTCGCGCCGCTGGGCTTCAACTGGCAGATCTGCATCGCGCTGATCCCCGGCCTGGCCGCGCGCGAAGTGGCGGTGGCCTCGCTGGCGACGGTGTACGCGCTGTCGGCCGCCGACGACGATGCCGCCGCGCAGGCGCTGTCGCCGCTGATCCACGATGGCTGGTCGCTGGCGACCGCGCTGTCGCTGCTGGTCTGGTACATCTACGCGCCGATGTGCCTGTCCACGCTGGCCACGATCAAGCGCGAGACCAACTCGTGGAAGCAGATGGCGTGGTCGGCGACGTATCTGTTCGCGCTGGCCTACGTGGCCTCGCTGATCACCTACCAGCTGGCCAAGGCGATGGGGGCGGGCTGAGCCATGGGCCTGTGGCTGCAATATCTCGTCATCGCGCTGGCCGCCGTGGTCAGCGCGGGCGTGGTGTGGAAGAAGCAGTTTCCAAACAGCTGGCGGCGGACTCGCTCGATCTTGGCACTGGCGTTACTGCGGCGTTCTGCGCCGTGGGCGCAGCGCCTGGGCCGCCGGCTGGCCCCGCCGGCCAGTGGCAATGCCGGCGCCTGCGGCGA
>DJAN01000231.1 GCA_002429615.1 Lysobacteraceae bacterium UBA6001 | reverse complement strand
GCCCGCCGCCAGCTGTGCCAGCATCCGCGCGCGCAGCGCATCGCGGCGCGGCGCGGCGGGCGCGCCGTTCTGGGCCTGGTCCAGCAGCGCGGCGCCGATCGCCTCGGCATCGCGCAGCGCCCCTCGGCACTGCGCGCAGCGCTCCAGGTGGACGCTGGCGACGATGGCCATCTCCGGCGCCAGCGCGCCGGCCGCATACCCGAGCAGGGTCGACTCGTGCAGGTGGTGGTGCGGATTCATGCGCCACCTCCGACCTTGGACTGCAGATGCAGGAAGGCGCGCCGCAGATGCGACTTCACCGTGCCCAGCGGCATGCCCAGCAGCTGGGCGATCTCGCCATGGCTCTTGGCCTCGAAGTACGACATGCGCACCAGGCGCGCCTGGATCGCCGGCAGCTCCTGGATGCGCTGGCGCATCCGCGCATGGTCGGTGAAGCGCTCGGCACTGGCACCGTGCTGCGGGTCCTCGGCCGCCGCCTGCTCCACCACCTGCTGCGCGTGCTGCCAGGCGCGGTCGCGGCGGATACGGTCGATATAGAGGTTGCGCGCGATGCGGAACAACCAGGTGCTGAGCGCGCTGCGCGCCGGATCGAAACGATCGGCGTGCTGCCACAAGCGCAGCAGGCAGTCCTGCGCCAGATCCTCGGCATTCGCCTCGCCGGCGCCCAAGCCGCGCAGGTACACGCACAGGCGCGGCATGAAGTGGTCGTAGATGCGCATGAAGCCGTCGCGGTCGCGCAGGCGCGCGACCGCCTCCATGTCCTGGGCCCAGTCCTTCGGCTCGTTGGTGGGCTGGGCAGCGCTGGACATCATTCTCGCCGCCTCGAAGGCGGAGTGCGCGGAAGGGCCAGGGGGACGGTACATCGGGCGTCGGTTCGGTGGGTGTGAAGGTACCTGCTATGTACGGATGACACCGCTGCTTGGATGCAGCGGCGATCCGTGCCGAACCCGTGCATCCAATCCGCATGCCGGTGCGTACAAGGAACACAGCCCGTAGAGAACCGCGCCATGGCCCGACGTCCCGCCGTTGCCCCCGCCGCCCGCTGGCAAATGCCCGCCGCGGTACGGCGCTGGTTCGACACCAGCGCGGCCGCGGACGCGGCGGTCGAAGATGCCGGCGCGGCGGCACGCATCGACTGGCTGCGCGCGGTGCCCTTCATCGGCATGCACCTCGCCTGCCTGGGCGTGCTGTGGACGGGTGCGTCGTGGTTCGCGGTGGGCGTGGCGGTGGCGTTGTATGCGCTGCGGATGTTCGCCATCACCGCGTTCTACCACCGCTATTTCTCCCACCGCACCTTCGAGGCCTCGCGCGGCGTGCAGTTCGTGTTCGCGCTGATCGGCGCGGCCAGCGTGCAGCGCGGGCCGCTGTGGTGGGCGGCGCACCACCGCACCCACCACCGGCACGCCGACCAGGCCGAAGACCCGCATTCGCCGCGCGTGCAGGGTTTCTGGCGCAGCCACATGGGCTGGTTCCTCACCCGTGGCGCATTCCGCACCGACTGGGCGCGCATCCCGGACCTGGCGAAGTATCCCGAACTGCGCTGGCTGGATCGCTTCGACCTGGCCGTGCCGGTGGCGCTGGCCGCAGCGCTCTACCTGCTCGGCAGCGTGCTGCAGGCACGCGTGCCGGCCCTGGGCACCAGCGGGCCGCAGCTGCTGGTGTGGGGCTTCTTCATCTCCACCGTGGTGCTGTTCCATGCCACCGTCACCATCAACTCGCTGGCCCACCGTTTCGGCCGGCGGCGCTTCCCGACCCGCGACGACAGCCGCAACAACCTCTGGCTGGCGCTGCTCACCTTCGGCGAGGGCTGGCACAACAACCATCACTTCTTCCCCGGCACCGCGCGCCAGGGATTCCGCTGGTGGGAGGTCGACCTGACCTGGTACGGCTTGAAGCTGATGGCGCTGTTCGGCCTGGTCAGCGGGCTCAAGCCGGTGCCGGCCTGGGTACTGGCCAAGGCGGAGGGCTGAGCGATGCGCATCGCGGTGATCGGATCGGGCATCGCCGGGCTGGCCAGCGCGTGGCGGCTGCAGCACGCGCACGAGGTGACCCTGATCGAAGCCAACGCCTATCTCGGCGGGCACACCCACACGCACGAGGTGGAGGTCGACGGGCAGACGCTGGCGGTGGATACCGGCTTCATCGTGTTCAACCCGCAGCACTATCCGCTGCTGACCGCGCTGTTCGACGAACTCGGCGTGGCCAGCCAGCCGACCACGATGAGCTTTTCCGTGCACAGCGAGCGCTCCGGCGTGGAGTACAACGCCACCTCGCTGGACACCCTGTTCTGCCAGCGCCGCAATCTGCTGTCGCCGCGCTTCTGGGGCATGCTCGGCGACCTGCGCCGCTTCTATCGCCACGCCCCTACCCTGCTGGAAGGCGACGGCCCGGGCCCGAGCCTGGGCGAGTACGTGCGCGCCCAGGGCTATGGCGAGGCCTTCGTCGACGAACACCTGGTGCCGATGGCCAGCGCGCTGTGGTCGGCGCCGAGCGCGGCCATCGCGGCGTATCCGGCGCGCTACATGGCGCAGTTCATGGCTAACCACCAGATGCTGCAGCTCACCGGCCGCGCGCCATGGCGGGTGGTCGCCGGCGGCTCGGCGCGCTATGTCGAGGCGATGCAGCGGCGGTGGCGGGTGCAGACCCGGCTGTCCTGCCCGGTGCATCGCATCACGCGGATGGCGCAGGGGGTGCGGGTCGACAGCGCGGGCGGCAGCGAGCGGTTCGACGAGGTCGTGCTGGCCTGCCACAGCGACCAGGCGCTGGCGCTGCTCGGCGACGCCGACGCGTGCGAGCGCGAGGTGCTGTCGGCGATCCGCTACCAGCCCAACGAGGTGGTGCTGCATACCGATGCCAGCGTGCTGCCGCGCCGGCGCAAGGCATGGGCGGCCTGGAACGCGCACGTGCCGCGCGATGCCCACGACGCCTGCAGCGTGAGCTACTGCATGAACCTGCTGCAGGGGCTGGCAACGCCGACCCCGCTGATCGTCACCCTCAACCGCGGCGAGGCGATCGCGCCGTCGCATGTGCTGCGCCGCCTCCACTACGCGCACCCGGTACACGACGCGGCGATGGTGGCGGCGCAGCAGCGCTGGGCGCAGATCCAGGGCCATCGCCGCACCTGGTTCGCCGGCGCCTACTGGGGCTGGGGCTTCCACGAAGACGGCATCCGCAGCGCGCAGCGCGTGGTCGACGCGATGGCGGCACGCCATGGCAGCACGGCGATGGCGCCACGCGAGCTGGCGCCGGCATGAGCGGCAGCGCGCTCTACTTCGGCCATGTCGTGCATCGGCGCCATGCGCCGCATGCACATGCCTTCCGCTATCCGATCGCGCAGCTGCTGCTGGACCTGGACGAGCTGCCGACGCTGTTCACGCGACGCTGGCTGTGGTCGGTGGAGCGGCGCAACCTTGCCGCCTTCCATCGCCGCGACTACCTGGGCGAACCCGACCTGCCGCTGGCCGAAGCGGTACGGCAGCGTGCGGCCGCCGAACTCGGGCGCCGGCCCAGCGGCCCAATCCGGCTGCTGACCCACCTGCGCTATGCCGGCCACGTCTTCAATCCGGTGAGCTTCTACTACTGCTACCGGCCCGACGGGCGGACGCTGGACTGCATCGTCGCCGAGATCACCAACACGCCGTGGAAGCAGCGCCATGCCTATGTGCTGGATGCCAGCACCGCCGAGCGCCACGGCGATGCGCTGCGCTGGCGCTTCGACAAGTGTTTCCATGTCTCGCCGTTCCTGCCGATGGACTGCGCCTACGACTGGCGCTTCCGCGCGCCCGACGAGCGCCTCGACGTGCACATGCAGGTCTGGCGCGACGGCACGCGCCAGTTCGACGCGATCCAGCACATGCAGCGCCGGCCACTGGATGGCCCCGGCCTGGCGCGCGTGCTGGCCGGCTATCCGCTGATGACGCTGCAGGTCGTGCTGGCGATCCATTGGCAGGCGCTGCGCCTGTGGCTCAAGCGCAACCCCGTGCACGACCACCCCACCCTCGCCGGGAGATCCCGATGAACCAGCTCCGCCGTCCGCTCCCCGTGGCCCAGCCGGGCCTGCTCGACCCGTTCCTGCGCCGGCGCCTGCTGCAGCAGCTCGCCGGTCTGCGCGACGGTGCGCTGTGCGTGCGCGATGCCTGGGGCGAGGTGGTGCTGGGCGACGGCGCCGGTAGCCTGCGCGCCATCGTCACCATCGACGACCCGGCGTTCTATCGTGCGGTGGCCGCGCAGGGCAGCGTCGGCGCGGGCGAGGCCTACATCCGCGGCGACTGGCATTGCGATGACCTGGTGGCGCTGGTGCGGCTGCTGGTGCGCAACCGCCACCTGCTCGATGGCCTGGAAAGCGGCCCGGCGCGGCTGGGCGGGATGCTGCTGCGGGGCTGGAACCGGCTGCGGCGCAACACCCGCGAAGGCAGCCGCCGCAACATCTCCGCGCATTACGACCTCGGCAATGCGTTCTTCTCGCTGTTCCTGTCGCCGGACCTGATGTACTCCTCGGCGATCTTCGCCGACCCGGCCGAACCGCTGGAGGTCGCCTCGCGGCGCAAGCTCGAACGCATCTGCCGCCAGCTGCGCCTGCAACCGGGCGACCGCGTGGTCGAGATCGGCACCGGCTGGGGCGGCTTCGCCCTGCATGCGGCGCGCGAGCATGGCTGCCATGTCACCACCACCACCATCTCCGCCGAGCAGTACGCGCTGGCCGAATCGCGCATCCGCGCCGAGGGCCTCGAAGATCGCATCACCCTGCTGCAGCAGGACTATCGTGACCTGCAGGGCCAGTACGACAAGCTGGTCTCGATCGAGATGATCGAGGCCATCGGCGCCGAGTTCCTCGACACCTACTTCGCCACCGTGGCACGCCTGCTCAAGCCCGACGGGGTGGCGCTGATCCAGGCCATCACCATCGAGGACCACCGCTACGCGCAGGCACAGCGCAGCGTGGACTACATCAAGCGCTTCGTGTTCCCGGGCAGCTTCATCCCGTCGCTGGATGCGATCATGCGCGCCAAGACCCGCGCCAGCGACCTGCAGCTGGTGGGCCAGCACGACTTCGGGCAGTCGTATGCGCACACGCTGCGCGCATGGCGCGAGCGCTTCCTGGCCCAGCGCGCCGCGGTACGCGCGCAGGGCTTCGACGACGCCTTCATCCGCCTGTGGGAGTTCTACCTGGCGTACTGCGAAGGCGGCTTCCTCGAACGCTCGATCGGCGTCTCGCAACTGCTGCTGGCGCGGCCGGACCACCGTGCGCCGCTGGCGGTGGACGCAGCGGGATGAAGCCATGAACACACTGCTCTGGGTGGCGCTGGGTGCGGTGGCGATGATGCTGGCCGGTTGGGGCTGGCAGCGTCGACAGCGCAACATCGGCATCGTCGACGCCTTGTGGGCGCTGGGCGTGGGTAGCAGCGCGGTGGTACTGGCCGCGGGCGGGACCGGCGCCCTGCCCGCGCGCTTGGCGCTGGCGCTGTTCGGTGGCTTGTGGGGGCTGCGGCTGGCGTGGCATCTGTGGCGGCGCGTGCGCGGCGAAGCCGAAGACGGACGCTACGCGCATCTGCGCGCGCACTGGCAGGGACACCAGGGCTGGATTCTCGGCTTCTTCATGGCGCAGGCGCTGCTGGTGGTGCTGTTCGCGCTGCCCTTCGTCGCGGTGGCCGGACAGACCGAGGCCGGGCCCGGCCGCCTCGCGCTCGCGGCCGCGGTATGGCTGCTGGCGGTGGGCGGCGAGTCGCTGGCCGACCGCCAGCTCGCCCGTTTCCGGGCCGATCCCGCGCGGCGTGGGCAGGTGTGCCGCGTCGGGCTGTGGCGCTACTCGCGTCATCCCAACTACTTCTTCGAATGGCTGCACTGGTTCACCTACGTGGTGCTGGCCGCCGGCGCGCCGCTGGGTTGGCTCGCCTGGAGCGGACCGCTGGTGATGTATGTGTTCCTGCGCTGGCTCAGCGGCGTGCCGTACACCGAGCAGCAGGCGCTGCGCACGCGCGGCGAGGCCTATCGCGAGTACCAGCGCACCACTTCGATGCTGTTTCCCTGGCCGCCGCGCCGTTCCGCCGCTACGGAGTCCTCGTCATGACCAGTACCCTCGCCCTGCCCGCCCCGGTGGATACCGCACCCGGCCTCACCGGCCTGGCCGAACGCGGCCTGCTGCCCGACGCGCTGCTGCGCCTGGGCATCCGCCGCCTCTGCGCGCAGCGCCTGCGCGAGGAACGTGCCGGCGGGTTGCAGGCGCAATCGGCGCGCCAGTCGGCCCGTCTGCTCGAACTGGCCACCAGCCCGCTGGCGCTGCACGTGGATGCCGCCAACCGCCAGCACTACGAGGTGCCGCCGGCATTCTTCCAGGGCTGCCTGGGCAGCCGCCTGAAATACAGCAGTGGCTACTATCCCACCGGCACGGAAAGCCTGGACCAGGGCGAGGACGCGATGCTGGCGCTGTACGAGGCGCGTGCCGGCCTGGCCGACGGCCAGGACATTCTCGAACTGGGATGCGGCTGGGGCTCGCTGACGCTGTGGATGGCCGAGCGCCTGCCGCACGCGCGCATCACCGCGGTGTCCAACTCGCACGGGCAGCGCGCCCATATCGAGGCGCAATGCCGCGCACGCGGGCTGGGCAACGTGCGGGTCATCACCTGCGACGTGAACCGCCTGACGCTGCCGGCGCGCGCGTTCGACCGCTGCGTGTCGGTGGAGATGTTCGAGCACCTGCGCAACTACGACGTGCTGCTGGCGCGCATCGCCGCCTGGCTGCGCCCGGAGGGCCTGCTGTTCGCGCATATCTTCGCGCACCGCGAGCTGCTGTATCCGTTCGAGACCGACGGCGAAAGCGACTGGATGGCGCGCCACTTCTTCACCGGTGGGCTGATGCCGGCCGCCGACACGCTGCTGCATTTCCAGCACGACCTGCTGCTGCAACAGCGCTGGCTGCTCGACGGCACCCACTACCAGCGCACCGCCAACCACTGGCTGGCGCGCCAGGACCAGCAGCGCGACGTGCTGATGGCGGTGCTGCGCCAGACCTATGGCGAAGCCGCCGCGCCGCTGTGGTGGCAACGCTGGCGGATGTTCTGGATGGCCTGCGCCGAGCTGTTCGGCTACGACCACGGCCAGCAGTGGCTGGTGGCCCATTACCTGTTCCGTCCGCGCTGAAGGAGGCTGCCGCCATGCGTGTTCCGCGCCTGCGTTCGATGCTGGGCCTTTCCGTCGCCGCGCTGCTGGCCGCCTGCAGCGGGCAGCCGGCGCGTCCATTGCCGCGTGCCGCGCAGGTGGACGTGCCGCGCTTCATGGGCGACTGGTACGTCATTGCGCACATCCCGTCCTGGCCCGAGCGGGAGGCCTTCGATGCGGTGGAGTCCTACGCGCCGCGCGAGGATGGCCGCATCCAGACCACCTTCACCTATCGCAAGGGCGGCTTCGACGCGCCAGTCAAGACGATGCACCCGATCGGCCGCGTGCGCGAGGTGGGCAGCGGCGCGGTGTGGGACATGCAGTTCGTGTGGCCGATCCAGGCCGAATATGTGATCGCCTGGGTCAGCCCGGACTACCAGCAGACGATCGTGGCGCGCAGCAAGCGCGACTACGTCTGGTTCATGGCGCGCACGCCACAGGTGTCCGAGCAGGACTACCAGGCGGCGATCGCGCGGATCGCCGCGCTGGGGTACGACACGAGCAAGGTGCGGCGGGTGCCGCAGTCGTCGCGCTGAGTTGTGGGCACCTTCATCGCGAACGGCGGTTTCCGTCGAAACGCCACCTGTGCAGGAAGAGGCCACCCACCATCCCAGCCGCGACGATGCCGTTCGCGCATGCATCGAGCAGCAGCAGCTGCGCGGCGGAAAAGTAGAGGGTGACGCCGTGTGCGGACACCGGCTGGACAGCACCGCTGGCGATGTCCGGCATTGTCGGCGCGTGTGCCAGATACTTCTCGTTCAAAACCACATGCACGACAAACAATGCGGCCGACAGCGTCAAGGACACCGCCGCGCCGATGGCGGCCCAGCGGGGTTTCACGGGGTATCCGTCCAGTCGGGCAGACACCGCCTGCTACTCCACCCGCAGCGGAAAGTTCGCATACGCCGCGTGACCCTGCCCGTCGCGCACCTCGACAAACAGGCGATAGTTGCCCGGCTTTGTCGGCGCGGTCAGCGTGATCTCTCCCGCGCCGGCTTCCTGGATAACGCCGTCCAGCGCTTGCGGCAGGTGCTCCGGATCGCCGCCGATGCTGGTCGCCGTGCTCTCCTCGCGCAGCGTCCAGCGATAGTCCAGCGTGTCGCCGTCCTTGTCGGAGGCGCGTACATGCGCCTTGTGCGTGCTGCCCGGCTTGAGCACCACGCTGCTGGTCGCCAGCCGGTCGTCCACCCGGATCGGTGCGATCGCCGGCGCGCGGTTCTTCGGCCACTGGCCCGTCCAGGCGAACTGCATCGCGTCCACGCTCGGCGTCGATTCGCCGTCCGGCAGGAACAGGCCGTACCACGTCGGCGTGCGTTCCTGCTTCTGGCCCCACAGGAACACGAAGGAGCCCAGGCCCTGGCGATGTTCGTCGTCGATGTAGCGCTGGTAGCGCTCCAGCAGCACGCCGGCCTTGCGCGAGGCGTCGTCCTCGATCGGCGCGCCCCATCGCGTCAGCGGCGATTCCCAATGCCCGGTCGGACCCCATTCGGTGACCACGTAGGGGCCGGTCCAGCGGCTGTCGCGCAGCTTGTCCGGTAGCTCGCCGAGATTGCCATACAGCTGGATGCCGATCAGGTCCAGGCTGCCAGCACGCTGCTTGATCTGCTCGATCAGCGGCCTGTCGAAACCAGCCAGCGTCGTCATCACCGGGTGGTTCGGGTCGACCTCGTGGATCATGTCGGCGATGCCGCCGATCGCATTCCACACCTTCTGGTTGCTGTAGTGCAGGTTGAGCTCGTTGCCGGCCACCCACATCAGCACCGCCGGGTGGTCCTTCCACGCCTCGACCTCGCCACGGATACGCGCCAGCTGCGCGGCCACCGCGGCGTCATCGTCGTAGTTGAAGCCGTGGCGTTCGTTGCCGACCTCG
This sequence comes from Lysobacteraceae bacterium UBA6001, assembly GCA_002429615.1. Lineage (GTDB taxonomy): Bacteria > Pseudomonadota > Gammaproteobacteria > Xanthomonadales > Xanthomonadaceae > Stenotrophomonas_A. The sequence goes on along the minus strand of DJAN01000231.1, from coordinate 16,620 downwards.
ATGCCCACCGCGACCTTCAACCCCAGCCGCTGCGCATTGTCGAGGAAGGCGCGCATCTGCGCCGGGTCGCTGTCCACGCGCCAGGTGCGCACCGCATTGCCGCCGCGCGCGGCCAGTTCGTCGAGATGACCGCTGCCACCACCGCCCTTGATGAAGAACGGCTGCCCATCCACCAGCAGCCGGTAGGCGCCTTCGGCCTCCACGATCTTCACCTGGCTCGGTCCCGCCGCCAGCGCCGGCGCGCTCGCGGCCAGCAGCCACAGACACGACAGCATCCACTTCATCGCACGCATGGCGCGGCCTCCTCGGTTGGCGACGATCAGGGCTGGGGCGTGGCCGGGCACCAGCGCTCCAGGTAGGCCTGGTGGCTGGGCAGCTGCGCGGCGGTGCGCGCGGCATGCTCGCGCGCGGCGTTGAGGAAACGGCCCAGTTCCTCGTCGCCCATCAGGTCGGCGGTGGGATGGTGCTGCCGGGGCATGTTGCCCTGCCCCATCATCACCTGGATCCACGAGTTCTCCGCGAACAGCTCGTTGGGCTGGTGGAACACGATGCCGGTCTCGCGGAACAGGTCGATGCGATGCTGCAGCGAAGGCGGCAGCGTCATTTCGTGGCAGGCGCGCCAGTAGGCCGTATCGCGGCGGTCGGTCAGGGCGTAGTGCAGCACCACGAAGTCGCGCACATGCACCAGCTCCTCGGCCATCTGCCGGTTGTATTCCTCGATGTCCACCGCGCTGAGCACCTTCGGGAAGCACTGCATCAGCCGGGTGATGCCACGCTGGATCAGGTGGATGGTGGTCGATTCCAGCGGCTCGATGAAGCTGCCAGCCAGCCCCAGCGCGATGCAGTTGCGGTACCAGCTGTGTTCGCGCCGGCCGGGGCGGAAGCGGATCTGCAGCATCCGCGAGGTCTGTTCGCCGCGCAGGCTGCCTTCGAAGATCTCGCGCGCGCGGTCGTCGTCCATGTGCCGGCTCGAATACACGATGCCGTTGCCCACCCGCCGCTGCAGCGGAATCCGCCACTGCCAGCCGGCCTCCTCGGCGATGGCGCTGGTGTACGGCGCGGCATCCTCCACCGCGGCGGTCTGCACCGCCTGCGCGCTGTCGTTGAACAGCCAGTGCGACCAGTCCTCGAAGCCCACCCCCAGCGCCTTGTCGATCAACAGGGCGCGAAAGCCCGTGCAGTCGATGAACAAGTCGCCCTCGATCACGTCGCCCGATTCCAGCCGCAGCGAACGGATGCAGCCGCTGTCCTCGTGCAGCAGCACCTCGGCGATCTTGCCCTCCACGCGCCGGGTGCCGTGCTGCTCGGCGATCTGACGCATGAACTTGCCATACAGGCTGGCGTCGAAGTGGTAGGCGTAGTTCATGCCCATGTTGGGCAGGTGCGCGAAGCGCTTCTCGCGCGCGGCCACCGATTCGACGTTGTAGTCGGCGTAGTCGCTGGCCAGCCCGCGTTCGCGGCCGCGCAGCCAGAAGTGCTGGAATCCGGCGGTCCAGTGGTCGCGACCGGTGGTGCCGAACGAATGGAAATAGCGGTGGCCGATGTCGCGCCAGTTCTCGAACAGGATGCCGAGCTTGATCGCGCCCTGGGTGGCGGCCATGAACGCACGCTCGTCGATCTCCATCAGCCGGTGGAAGGTCACCAGCGGCGGGATCGTCGCCTCGCCCACGCCCACCGTGCCGATCTGCTCGGACTCGACCAGGGTGATCTGCAGCTGCCGCCCGAGGATCTTGGAGATCGCCGCGGCGGCCATCCAGCCGGCGGTGCCGCCGCCGGCGATGACGACGCGGCGTACCGGCGTGTCGGGAAGGTCGAGCGCGTGGCGGGTCATGCGGAAAGCATCCTTTAGCGGTTGAGGCGTTGCAGCAGGCGCGCGCGCAGCTCGCGCGCGACCTCGGGCGTCATCGGCGCCAGCGTGCGCCGCGCATCCTCGGGAATGTGGCCGGCGGTGTCGGCATCCGGCTCGAACACGTAGTGGCGGAAGATTTCCTGCCAGGCGGCACGCTGTTCTTCCGGCAGGTCGCGCACGCTCATCAGCGCCAGCATCAGCGCGTTCATCGGCGAATCCATGTACGCCGGCGTGCGCCGCCACCAGTAGTTGAGCAGCACGTTGAACGGGTCCAGCCCCTCGACGTGATGCCACCACAGGCTGGGAATGAAGATCGCATCGCCCGGGCCCAGCTCGGCCACCTGCGCGTGCGCCAGCGCCTCGGCGAAACGCGGGAAGCGCGCGTGGTCGGGCGCGGCGAAATCCACCAGGCTGACCGGCTGCCCGGCCGGGGTCAGGTCCAGCGGACCGATATACAGGTTGCGCAGCTGGTCGGGCGGAAACACGGTGAAACGGCGATGCCCCACCGCCACGCAGGCGATGTTGTCCGGCACGTCCTGGTGCGCGGCGATGCGGGTGCGGTTGCCGACCCACACGCTGAACAACGGGTCGAGCGCGGACAGATCCAGGTCGTTCTCGTCGCGCAGGCCGGGCAGATAGGTGTCGACCGTGGTCGAGCCCATGTACAGCGACGGCGGCTGCGCGTCATCGAGGTGGCGTTCCATCGCATCGAGCATCGCGCCCAGCGGCGGACGCTCGGTGTGGAAATTGAAGCCGCTCAGCGCGTCGTTGTAGAAGTAGCGCCCGCCCACCTGCGGCGGCGCCACCAGCACCGCGACCTGGGCCTCGCGGCGGGCGAAGCGGCGCAGGTAGTCGATGGCCGCGCGCGGCGATGCCAGGCCTGCGCGCACCAGCGGCCAGTCGCGGGCCAGGCCGCGCAGCAGCAGCGGCTCGGTCGAGGTCAATACGTCCTGCGGCAGCGCCCGCGGGTCCAGCCCGTGGACCTCGCGCACCTTAGTGGTGATGGGCAGCACGACGTTGCTCGGTGCGTTCGATGAGATCGCGGAAATGCGCGCCCGAGGCGATCACCATGTGGATCGCTTCCAGCGCGCCGCTGCGGTTGAGGCGCTCCAGCGTGGCGCCATCGAGCGCGCGCAGGCGCTCCTCGTGGATCGTGTACAGCCCGTCCAGGCGCAGCGGGGTGCCGTCGCGCAGCGTGGCGTCCAGCGCGAACGGCTCCAGCAGGTCCAGCGACAGCAGCAGCAGGGTGAAGCCGGGGTTCTGCTGCAGGCCTTCGTGCAGGGCGCGCAGCACCGAGCTGATCCGTTCCAGGTAAGGCGTCTGCCCCCCGAACTCCTTGAACACCGCCTCGCCGGCGTCGCCGTCGGTGACGATGCGCGGGCTGTCCATGTCCACGTGCACCATCGGCTCGCCGTCGGCGCTGCCGATCAGGAACGGCTTGCGCTCGATCGCCAGCGGCAGGTACGGCACCGCCCAGCCGGACGCGTCCAGGAACAGGTTCTCGTGTTCGCGCAGGCCAAGCAGCGCCAGCGGGTGGAAGGCGCCCTCGGCGTCCTTGTGGAAGACGATCGGGTAATGCGCCTGCAGCTGGCGGAACTCACCGGGAAAGGTCAGCACGGACATGACCTCGTCGCCCAGGCCGGGCACGCGGCGGGTGTCGATGCGCAGGGACGGATGGTCGAGGTTGTTGAGCAGGACGTGACGGGTCATCGGATTTCCGGGAAAGCTCACACGCGCGGCAGGCCGCGCGCGCGGATGTGGTCGATCAGTTCACGGTGGTCGGGCAGCGCCGCGAGCATGCGCGCGGTCTGCTCGGCGGTCTGGCGGAAGCAGCGCTCGGCGCGCTGTATCGCCGCCGTATGCGCCGTGCCCGTCCTGACCTGTGGCACGAAGCCCATGCCGTAGAGGATGTACTGGTAGCTCGCCCAGGGGAAGACCTCCTCGATCCGGTACAGGTCGTAGCGCGACGGCGGCTGGTAACGCCACAGCGCCAGCAGCTCGCGCAGCCGCTGCGGCTGGGTTTCCTCGCGGCGGTGGTCGCGCCAGTAGTCCGAATCGTCGCGGCGGCTGAGCACGTAATGCAGCTTGAGGAAATCGACCACGCGTTCCCAGCGGTAGCGGAAGGTGTCGTTGAAACGCGTGGCCAGCGTGTCCATGGTGTCGCGGGTAGCCGGGAACTGGTCGGCGATCATCGCCGCGGCCAGCTCCACCAGCACCAGCGAGCTGGCCTCCAGCGGTTCCAGGAAGCCGCTGGACAGGCCCACCGCCACGCAGTTGTTGCGCCACGGCCGTAACCGGTAACCGGGCTCGATACGCACCTTCGGCACCCACACGATGTCCTGCTCGCGCCCGCCGGTCTGCACGATGTAGCGCACCAGCGCGTCGTGCGCGTCTTCCTCGCTGCCATGGGCGCTGGAATAGACGTGGCCGATGCCGCGCCGGCCCTGCAGGCCGATGTCCCAGATCCAGCCGAACTTCTGCGCGGTGGAAATGGTCTGGCAGGCGATCGGCGCGCGCGGGTCGGCGTAGGCGACCTGGGTCGGGATGGCGCGGTCATTGAACAGCATGTGCCGCTGCGCCAGCAGCGGTTCGCCATAGTGCTGGCCGATCAGCAGGGCGCGCAGGCCGGTGCAGTCGATGAACAGGTCGCCGGCGATGTCGCCATGCTCGCGGGTGCGCAGCGCGGCGATGTCGCCATTGTCATGCGCCACCACCTCGGTCACCAGGTCGGCGACATGGCGCACGTTGAGCCGCGCCACGCAGTGCTTGCGCAGGAAGCCGCCGAGCTTGGCGGCGTCCAGGTGATAGGCGTAGTTCGCCACCGAGGCGTACTCGGGCGTGGCGAACTGCTTGGGCCCCTTGTGCGCGTCGCACAGGTGCGGCTGCGGGCAGACCAGGTGGTCGAACGCGGCCTGCGGGTGGTACTGCCGCCAGCCGCCGATCAGGTCGGCCTCGTCGTAGCCGCCCGGCAGGTGGAAGGGATGGTAGTAGGTGTCGTGGGGGCCGCCGTCGGTCCAGTTGACGAACTGCGAGCCCTGCTTGAAGGCCCCTTCGCACTCGCGGATGAAGTCGGCTTCGCTGACGCCGATGCGGCGCAGGGTGTCGCGGATGGTGGGCCAGGTGCCCTCGCCCACGCCGATGATCGGCACGTCGGGCGATTCGATCACGGTGATGCGCAGGTCGTCGGCGCCCGGGCCGCCATGCTCGGCGGCAAGCACGCCGGCGGTCAGCCAACCGGCCGAGCCGCCGCCCAGGATGACCACGTGTCGGATGGAATGGGTCAAGACAGGCCTCGATTCATGCAATGCAGACAAGCGAAGGCCGGAGGTCCTTGCGGACCTCCGGCCCCCGCCCTGATAGCGGCGGTCTGGAGGGGGTGGCCCGCCGCGACAGGCCGGGCGGGATCAGAACTTGTAGCGCAGGCCGAACATGTAGCGCGGCCCCAGCTGATCCACCGAGTACAGCTGCTTCGAATTGCGGCCGTGCACCCGGGTCGTCTCGTTGGTGATGTTGATGCCTTCCAGCGAGAGGGTCAGGTTGTCGGTCACGTCGTAGCTGATGTTCATGTCGAGCTGGCCGTAGGCCTCGGTGTACAGCGGGTTGGCACCCTTGCCGTCGCTGAGGCCGTTGAGGAACTCGTCACGCCAGTTGTACGCCGCGCGCACCGACCAGCCGTACTTCTCGTAGAACGCCACGAAGTTGGCCGAGTCGCTCAGGCCGGTCAGCGCGAACTGCGTGCCCAGCGCACCGTTGTTGTAGGTCAGGCCCGAATCCACCCAGGTGTAGTTCGCCGCCAGGCCGAAGCCCGATTCGCCGAACATGTGCTGGATGTTGAACTCCCAGCCGTCCAGCTTGTCGGAGCGGTTGTTGACCGGCTGCGAGAGGTTGAACGCGATGACCGGATCGCCCGGCTGGCCGACGATGGTGCCGGCGGCCGCATTGACGCCGGGCTGGCCGTCGAAGTTGGCGAAGATGTAGTCGCGGATGCAGGGACGGTCGGTGCTGGCGCAGCCCGCGGCGAGCGCCGCGTTCCAGTACGCACCGCCGGCCGGCGTATGCACGTTGTCATACGGGGTCTGCACGCTGCTCTGGCTGGCGATGAAGTTGTCGATCTTCTTGTGGAAGTAGCCCAGCGACATGTAGCTCGCATCGGCGTAGTACCACTCCACCGACAGGTCGATGTTCGACGATTCCAGCGGCTTCAGGCCCGGGTTGCCGGACGAACCGCTGCCGCCGTCGAAGCGGGCCACGCCGCCCAGCGACGTCGCCGCGTTCATGTCACCCCAGTTCGGGCGGCCGATCGATTCGCTGTAGCTGGCGCGCAGCTTCACCGAGTCGGTCAGGTCCACGCCGACGTCCAGGTTCGGCAGCCAGTACTTGTACTCGCCATCCTCGCGGCGGAATTCCGAGCCGCTGTAGATGATGTTGAACTCGTTGGCACCGGCCCAGTTGATGCCGACCGGCGCCGGCTGCAGCGACTGCGCCTGGATCTTGGTTTCCTCGTAGCGGATACCGGCCGCCACGCTGACCGGCAGGCCCCAGTCGAAGGTGTTGCTCCAGCTGATGTACGCGCTGCGCGATTTTTCCTGCACGCGGCTGTCGCCGACGGTGCGGTTGGCGGTGCTGCCCGGCACCGGCTGCCCGGTGTAGTCGTACGACGCCAGGTAGTCCTCGGCGCTGCCCTTGCCGGCGCGCACCCACGCATCGGCCGCCAGCTGGCGGACGGTGGCGAAGTCGAAGCCGAAGAAGTCATCGGTGAAGTTCGGGCTGCTGGCACCGCCGAACTGGTCGAAGTAATCGCCCATGTGTTCGAGCTGCCACACCTCGTCCGGATAGTCGGCCGCGCTGGTGGCGCCGCCCCAGGTGTCGAGCTGGACGTTGGTGAAGGCCGAGCGGTTGTTGTAGGTGGTCGAGGCCACGCCGAAGTTCAACTTCGAGTAGTTCTCGAACACGAACTCGCCGCTGCCCTGCCACTGCTGGATCTCGGCGCGGTTGTAGTTGTTGCTGAACACCGAGCCGGTCACCAGCATCTGCGCCGGGTCGATCGCGGTCATGCCGTTGGGCAGGATCAGGGTCAGGATCGGGAAGTCGCCGCTGAAGTCGGCGATGTTGCCGGCACGGAAGAAGCCGGCGCTGCTCAGCGTGTTGCTGGAACCATACGGGCTGTCCGGCTTGGAGGTCGCCGAGGAGTCGTGGTAGTCCATGGTCAGGGTCAACTGCTCGTTGACCTTCCACTCGACGTTGAAGCCCAGCGACTTGTTCTCGTGCTTGACCGCCGAGTCGCCGGCACCGTTGGCGAAGTCGGAATTGCCGTTGTACAGCTCTTCGTAGTACAGCGGCGAGGAGCCCGAGCCGGAGGTCCACGAACTCTCGTTCGGGGTCATGTTGAACCACACCGACATGTCGTTGCGACGGGTGTGGATCTTGTTCTCCGAGTAGGTGTAGTCCAGCGTCGCGGTCAGCTCGTCGATCGGACGCCACTGCAGCACGGCCTGGCCGTTGGTGCGCTTGCGCTCGACTGAATTGATGCTGTAGCCCAGGCTCTGCGGCATGGAATACACATCGTTCGGGCCCGGACGGTTGGTGATGTTCTCCGAACCCGGCTGGCCGGCGAGCGGCAGCGCCGAACCGCCGCCGAGACCGTCGTCACGCGGCGTATCGATGAACGGACGCCAGCCGTTGCCCGGGGCGACGAACGCCGAGGCCGAGCCGGAGTCGCGCTCCTGGTAGCTGGCGTTGATGCCGACACCGAAGCGGCCGTCGGCCGAGGTGGTGCTGAAGATGCCCGACAGTTCCGGCGTCACCGAGCTGCCCTTCAGGCGGCTCGGCAGGTCGTCGTCGGAGGTGTCCCACACGCCCTTGGCGGCGGCGCTGGCATGCGTGCCCGGGTTGTCCAGCGGACGCGCGGTGCGGATGTTGATGGTGGCGCCGATGCCGCCGGTCGGGATGTCCGCGCGGCTGGTCTTGTAGACGTCCACTTCGGAAATCGCCTCGGAGGCGAGATCGCTGAACTCGAACGCGCGGCTGCCGGTCGAGGTCGGCATCTGGCGGCCGTTGAGCAGCACCAGGTTGAAGTCGGGGCCCATGCCACGCACGGTCACGCGCGAGCCTTCGCCGTTGCTGCGGTCGATGGACACGCCCGAGATGCGCTGCAGCGATTCGGCCAGGTTGGAATCGGGGAACTTGCCGATGTCCTCGGCCACGATGCCGTCGACGACGCCCTGCGCATCGCGCTTGAGGTTCATCGACGAGGTGAGGCTGCCGCGGATGCCGGTGACCTGGACGGTGTCCAGGGTGGTCGCCGCATCCTGCGTGGACGCGGTGGCGCCGGTGCCGACCTGGTTGCTGGTGCTTTGCGGATTGGCGTCCTGGGCAAAGGCCGGGCCCGCCAGGGCCACCATCAATGCCGATGCCAGAACACGCTTCTTGGGTACGAACTGCACTTGCTTCATGGAACTTCCCTCCCCGGAGTCGCGATGACGTGCGTTGGTGCTGCGTCTGTTGTCGCGCCATGGCCGCCATGGGCAGCTATAGCTGGAACTCATAAGTTCGGGGCGGATTGGAATCGCAATCTGACAGCGTTGTCAAACTTTGCGACAAATCTGCAATGTATTGGCCATGAATCGCGGTTTTCCCCTGAAAACCATGTTGCGTCGCAACGCGGCGCGCGCGCGGATGACGCGATTTCTGTTAGCGGTAACGGAATGACGGCGTGGGGGCGTGTCCTGGTTTGACCGCTTTGACCGATTTGTCCGCACCCGCCACGGCGGTGGCGCGGCGGGCTGCGGCAGGCCGCCGCAGCCGGCGGACGCGGGCCTCAGGCCGCAAGTCGATGCACTTCGACGGTGACGTGCACCAGTTCCTCGTGTACGGCCAGCATCGCGCGGAAGTCGTCCGCGCCCAGGCCGCTGTCGGTCACCAGCGACACCACGCAGGCGAACTTGCCGCGGCCGACCTTCCACACGTGCAGGTCGCTGATGCGCGCGTGCACGTCGCCCTGCTCGATCACCTCGCGCACCTCCTCCACCACCGGTGCGTCCATCTCCGCATCCAGCAGCACGCGGCCGGTGCTGCGCAGCAGGCCCCAGGCCCAGACCGTGACCAGCACCGCGCCGGCCAGGCCCATCACCGGATCCAGCCAGTTGGCGCCGAGGTACATGCCGCCCAGCAGCGCCACGATCGCCAGCACCGAGGTGGCCGCGTCGGCGATCACATGCAGGTAGGCCGAGCGCTGATTGAGATCGTGCGCGTGACCGTGCGCATGATCGTGGTCGTGGTCGTGGTGGTCGTGATGCGCATGGCCGGCGTGCGCGTGATCGTGGTGGTCATGCCCGTGCCCGTGATCGTGGCCATGACCATGACCATGACCGTGGTCGTGCCCATGGTCGTGGTCGCGCAGCCACCACGCGCACAGCAGGTTCACCGCCAGGCCGACGATCGCGATGGCGATGGCCTCGCGGTAATGGATCGGGCTGGGCTGGACCAGGCGCTCGATCGACTGGAAGGCCATCAACGCCGCCACCACCAGCAGCAGGATCGCGCTGGTATAGCCGCCAAGGATTTCGATCTTCCAGGTGCCGAAGGCGAAGCGGCGGTCGCCGGCATAGCGGCGCGCGCAGGCATAGGCGAAGGCCGACAGCCCCAGCGCCAGCGCGTGCGAACTCATGTGCCAGCCATCGGCCAGCACCGCCATCGAGTTGAACCACCAGCCGCCTGCGATCTCGATGGCCATCATCGCCAGGGTCAGCCACATCGCGCGGCGGGCGGCGCGCTCGGCGCCGGCATTGCCGGTGTCGAAGGTATGGGAGTGGCGGCGTTGCGCGGCGGCGGCTTCAAGCGACATGGGGGTTCCGGATGGGTTGCCTGTATACCCCCCTAGGGTATATGTTCCGGCCCCATGGCACACGTCTCGCGAAACCAGAAAGCCCTGCTCACCCGTATCCGGCGCATCGCCGGCCAGGTCGCCGGGCTGGAAAAAGCGCTGCTCGAAGAGGCCGACTGCGGCGACGTGCTGGTGCAGATCGCCGCGGCCAAGGGCGCCATGCACGCGTTGATGATGGAAGTGCTGGTCGGGCACCTGGACGAGCATGTGGTGACCGAAGCCGACCCCGACGCGCGCCGGCAGGAGGCCGAAGTGCTGGTCAAGCTGCTCAGGGGCTTCGGCAAGTAACTCTGTACAATCAATTAGTTGCGAAAGCATAGTGAAGTAATACCTCACTTGCGGCCGCCTGCCTGCCCGCCGCTTCAGCCCGGCCTGTCCGGGTTTGCCTCCGATCCTGCGTTCCCCCAAGAGCCGTCGCCGCGTCCCCGGGTCTCCCGCTGGCCGCCGGCGTGCCCATGGAGCAACTCTGATACGGAGCGTGTATGTCCCCCCAGTCCGAAAGCCAGGCGATGTCGTCGATGGTGGGCGACTCCGACGCGATGCGTCGGCTGAAATCCCTGATCCATTGTTATGCGCGGTGCGATGCGGCGGTGTTGATCGAAGGCGAGACCGGCACCGGCAAGGAGCTGGCCGCGCGCGAGCTGCACTACGCCAGCCCCCGCCATGACAAGCCCTTCGTGCCGGTCAACTGCGGCGCCCTGCCCGACAGCCTGCTGGAGGCCGAACTGTTCGGCCACCGGCGCGGCGCCTTCACCGATGCCCGCAGCAGTGAGCAGGGCCTGGTGGAGTACGCACGCGGCGGCACGCTGTTCCTGGACGAGGTCGATTCGCTGTCGGCCCGCGCGCAGACCCTGCTGCTGCGCTTCCTGCAGAGCGGCGAATTCCGCGTGGTCGGCGAGCGGCCGGTGCGCACCGCCGACGTGCGCGTGCTGGCGGCCACCAACTGCCCCTTGCTGCAGGCCATCGACCAGGGCCGCTTCCGCCGCGACCTGTATTACCGCCTGAGCGCGCTGCAGCTCAACCTGCCGCCGCTGCGCGAACGCGGCCGCGACCTGCAGCTGCTGGCCGTGCACCTGCTGCAGGACCTGGGCGCGCGCTTCGGCCTGCCGCCCTGCGAATGGACCACCCCGGCGCTGATGGCGCTGGCGCGGCATACCTGGCCCGGCAACGTGCGCGAGCTGGAGAACGTGATCCTGCGCGCCAGCGTGCGCGCCGCCGATGGCCACATCGGCGTGGAGGACCTGGCCGCGGCCGCCGGCTCGGTATTCGCCAGCGCGGCGCTGGCCAGCACCGCGCCGCCCGTCGATCTGTACGAAGACGGCGTGCTGTCCTTCGCCGCGGCCAAGCAGCGCGCCATCGAGCGCTTCGAACACGGCTACCTCACCGAACTGATGGCGCGCTCGGATTACAACGTCAGCCGCGCCGCCACGCTGGCCGAGACCGAACGCCGCCACCTGGGCAAGATGCTCAAGCGCCACGGTATCGGCCGCCCCGAATAAGCGGGTTCGCGCGCACCCAATGCACCACGCGGTGGGTGCGCCCCGCCCCACCCCGCCGCCTCGACGCGCACTTCCCTTCGCACTCCCGCCCTCGCGCGGGAGTGCTTGTTTTCAGGGGTTTGATCGCATCCAGCGCGCATCACGAAACCTCTTCTGGCGGCTGGCACGGTTGTTGCGACTTCCGTAGCGAACCTCCCGGAAGCGCCTGCATGACGCCGAGTCCCGCACCAGAGGAAGCCCCCGACCCGGAAGTGGTCGACGCGGTGCTGTCGTATCTGCGCACGCATCCGGAAGCGGCCGACACGCTGCAAGGCATCACCCGTTGGTGGTTGCCCCGGCAGCGCTACGAACGCGAGCTCGAACGCATCGAAGGCGTGCTGAAGGTGCTGGCCGCACGCGGCGCGTTGCAGGTGCACGCGCTCCCGGATGGCACCGCGCTCTACGCGCTGGGGACGGTCGATCCCGGCGACACCTCCCCAGATCCGCGCTGACCGCGCAAGGAGAACCGAAATGCCCGCTGCCCTGACCTATCCCGGTGTCTACGTCGAAGAAGTCCCCAGTGGCGTGCGCACCATCACCGGCGTCGCGACGTCGATCACCGCCTTCATCGGCCGCGCCCTGCGCGGGCCGGTCAACGAGGCGGTGACCATCAATAGCTTCGGCGACTTCGAGCGCAGCTTCGGCGGCCTGTGGCTGGACAGCCAGCTCGGCTACGCCGTGCGCGATTTCTTCCTCAACGGCGGTAGCCAGGCGGTGATCGTGCGCCTGTTCCACCCCAGCTACGCCGACGACGACGCACGCGCCGAAGCCGAGGACGCCGCCACCGCCGTGGCCGATGCGGCGGCCGGCGGTGCGGATCTCGCCACCGTGGTGGCCAACGCCAGCGCGAAGGCGGCCACCTATACCGAGGAGCCGGCGCTGTCGGCGGCCAAGGCCGTGGCCGATGCGATCACCGCCGCCTCGCAGCGTGATGGCGCGACCCAGGACAGCGCGGTGGCGGCCGCGCGTCGCGCCTCCGCGCCCTCGCGCGCGCCGTTGCAGGTGGGCGGCCTGTCGCTGCAGGCCGCCAGCGAAGGCCGCTGGGGCGGCAAGCTGCGCGCGGAGGTGAGCAAGTCCGGCAACGCCGAGGTCGCCGTCGCGCTGGGCGTGGCGGTGGGCGACCTGTTCAACCTCAGCGTGCGCGATGCCAGCAGCGGTGGTGCCAGCGAGACCTATCTCAACCTCACCGTGGTCGAGAGCGCGCGCCGCGTGGACCGTGTGCTGGCCGCCGAGTCGCGGCTGGTGCGTGCGCTGGCGCCGCTGCCGGCCTCGGTCGAGGATGGCGTGGACGAGGTCAGTGATGCCGAGGCCGAGGTGGCCGAGGCCAAGCTCGCCCACGACAAGACCGTGCGCGACGGCGGCGACGTGGCCGCCAGCAAGCAGACGCTGGACACCAAGCGCGCGGCGCTGCAGGTCGCCTACGACGCCGCCGACGGCAAGGCCAGCGATGGCGGTGCGCTCACCGCCACCGACTTCCTGCCCGAACTGGCGCTGGCGCAGAAGCGCGGCCTGTACGCGCTGGAACAGGCCGACCTGTTCAACCTGCTGTGCATCCCGCCCTACCGCAGCGACGACGGCACCGCCTACGACGCCGAGCCGGTGGTGCTGGCGGCCGCCACCGCGTACTGCGAACAGCGCCGCGCCTTCCACCTGATCGACTCGCCCAGCGCCTGGGACAGCAAGGCCGATGCGCTGGACGGCCTGGACGAATTCGCCGACCCGCGCAGCCGCAATGCCGCGCTGTTCTTCCCGCGTTTGCGCCAGCCCAACCTGCTGCGCAACAACGCGCTGGAAACCTTCGCCGCCTGTGGCGCGGTGGCCGGCGTGTTCGCCCGCACCGACACCCAGCGCGGGGTGTGGAAGGCGCCGGCCGGGCTGGATGCCAGCCTGGTCGGCGTGCCGCAGCTCTCCGTGCCGCTGACCGACGCGGAGAACGGCGAACTCAACCCGCGCGGCATCAACTGCCTGCGCGCGATGCCGGCCGGCGGCCGCGTGGTATGGGGCGCGCGCACCCTGCGCGGCGCCGACCAGCTGGCCGACGAATACAAGTACGTGCCGGTGCGGCGCACCGCGCTGTTCATCGAGGAAAGCCTGTTCCGCGGGCTGAAGTGGGTGGTGTTCGAGCCCAACGACGAGCCGCTGTGGGCGCAGATCCGCCTCAATGTCGGCGCCTTCATGCACAACCTGTTCCGCCAGGGCGCTTTCCAGGGCAGCTCGCCGCGCGACGCCTACTTCGTGCGCTGCGACAAGGACACCACCACGCAGAACGACATCAACCTGGGCGTGGTGAACGTCGTGGTGGGTTTCGCGCCGCTCAAGCCGGCCGAGTTCGTGGTGCTGAAGCTGCAGCAGATCGCCGGCGCGATCGAGACCTGATTCCCCTCTACACCGGAGCACTCCCATGGCCCAGTTCACCGTCAACGCGCAGCGTTTCGATCCGTACAAGAACTTCAAGTTCCGCGTCAAATGGGACAACAAGTACGTCGCCGGCATCAGCAAGGTCGGCGCGCTCAAGCGCAGCACCGAGGTGGTCGAGCACCGCGAAGGCGGCGACCCCAGCATCGCGCGCAAGTCGCCCGGCCGCACCAAGTGCGAGCCGATCACCCTGGAGCGCGGCGTCACCCACGACAAGGAATTCGAACAGTGGGCGAACAAGGTCTGGAACTTCGGTGCCGGCCTGGGTTCGGAGACCTCGCTGAAGGACTTCCGCAAGGACCTCATCATCGAGGTCTACAACGAGGCCGGGCAGCTGGCCATCGCCTATCGCGTATTCCGCTGCTGGGTGTCCGAGTACCAGGCGCTGCCGGACCTGGACGCCAACGCCAACGCGGTGGCGATCCAGCACATCAAGCTGGAGAACGAGGGCTGGGAGCGCGACGTGGATGTCGTCGAGCCGGCCGAGCCCAGCTTCACCGAGCCGGCGTAAGCGCGCATGAGCGTCCACGTCGCCCCGTCCGAGGCCGGTTTCCAGCGCCGCCTGCTCGGCGCCTGGGAGCAGCTGCACGGTGCCGGTACCGATGCGCGCGCGCTCGGCCTGCTGCAGGCGGTGTGGCCGCAGCCAGACGCGCAGGCCTGGCACGCCGCGCCGCTGGGGGAACGCGACGCGGCGCTGTTCCGCCTGCACGCGGCGCTGTTCGGCCCGCAGCTGCAGACGCTGACGCATTGCCCGGATTGCGGCGAGGCGCTGGAGTCGCAGTTCGACTGCCGCCAGTTCTTCGCCGGCGAGGCCGCCCCACCCGCCTGCGCGGCACCGCTGCAGCTGCACGAACAGGACTGGGAGATCGACTTCCGCCTGCCCAGCAGCGCCGACGTGATGGCGCTGGACGAACACGATGTCGATCCCGCGCTGCTGGTCGCCGCGCTGCTGCACCGCTGCGTGCTGCATGCGCGCCATGACGGCCACGATGCCGGCGCCGGCGAGCTGCCGCCGGCACTGGTCGCGCGCCTGGAGGAGCGCATGAGCGCGCACGACCCGCTCGCCGACCTGCGCCTGGACGTGACCTGCCCTGCCTGCGCCACCGAGTGGCGCGCCGTGTTCGATATCGGCGGCTACCTGTGGGAAGCCTTCGACGACTGGGCGCAGGACCTGCTCGCCGAAGTCCACCAGCTGGCGCGCGGCTACGGCTGGCGCGAACGCGACATCCTCGCGCTGAGCCCCGTGCGGCGGCGCTTCTACCTCGACCTGGTGGCGCCATGAGCGGCTTCCTGCAACGGCTGGTCGCGCGCCAGCACACCCCGCTGGCGCCACTGCTGCGCCGCCGGCCGAGCCTGTTCGAGGTGCGCCAGGCCGCGCCCGCCGCCGAACCGCCGGCGCCGACGCTGCCCACCACGCCGATGCAGCGCGAAGTGCAGACGCTGCACACCCGCGAGATTCATCACCATCAGGTCGCCGTGCCCGCGCCGTCGCCGCGGCGCGTGCCACGTGCCGATGCGCACACTGCCGCCATGGCGGCGGTCGCGCCGTCACGGGAAGCGCCGGCTCCGCCCGCGCCGTCATTGCCGACACCGCCAGCGCTGCGCGCGACGGCGCCTTCGTCCACGTCTACGTCCGCGCGTGCTGCACGCCCAACGCCGTCTGCCTCCGAGGTAGCCCGGTCGCCCACGCCACGGCAGGAAGCGGTGCCGGCAACCACGCCGAATGCGCAGCGCCGATCAGCGGCCACGCCGCCGGACGAGGCGACCCGCGCCGCCATGGGGGCGCAGGCCGTCGCGCTTGCTAAGGCGGTGAACTATGACTCGGCGGGCACGGTCGAGTTCGTCGCCGGTCAGGACAAGAGCTTCTTCTTCCTGGAGATGAACACCCGTCTGCAGGTCGAGCATCCGGTGACGGAGCTGATCACCGGCGTCGATCTGGTCGAACAGATGATCCGCGTCGCCAATGGCGAGAAGCTGAGCTTCACGCAGGCCGACGTGAAGATCAACGGCTGGTCGATCGAGAACCGTGTCTATGCCGAAGACCCTTATCGCGGCTTCCTGCCGTCGACCGGCCGCCTGATCCGCTACAACCCGCCCGAAACCGGCACGGATGAGAGCGGCGCGCTGATCCGCGTGGATGATGGCGTGCAGGAAGGCGGCGAGGTGTCGATCTTCTACGATCCGATGATCGCCAAGCTGATCACCTGGGCGCCCACGCGCCTCGAAGCCATCGACAAGCAGATCGAGGCGCTCGACAAGTTCGAGATCGAGGGGCCGGGCCACAATATCGATTTCGTGTCCGCGCTGATGCAGCATGAGCGCTTCCGCTCGGGCAATATCACCACCGGCTTCATCGCCGAGGAATATCCTGAAGGCTTCACCGGCGCGCCCGCGTCGGCGGAATTGCTCCAGCGCCTGTCCGCGATCGGCGCCTTCGCCGCCATGGCACAGGCCGACCGCGCCCGTCGATGCGACGGGCAGCTTGGCAAGCGCCTTAGCCCCCCGACTGGCTGGCAGGTGAAGATCGGCGACGCCATCCATGATGTCGTGATCGACGGCGACGAAGTGACGGTCGATGGCGAGAGCCTCGACATGGCGCTGGAATATACGCCGGGCGATCGCCTGATTGAGGCGGAGTTTGGCGAGGAACAACTGGCGGTGCGGATTGCGCCGGTGCGGTCGGGCTTCGTGCTGACGGCCCATGGCGCCAGCCACAAGCTGCGCATCCTGCCGGCCCACGCCGCGCCCTATGCCGCGCACATGATCGAAAAGATCCCGCCCGATCTGTCGAAATATCTGATCTGCCCGATGCCCGGCCTGCTGGTCGCGCTGAACGTCAAGCAGGGCGACAAGGTCGAGATCGGCCAGCCGCTCGCCGTGATCGAGGCGATGAAGATGGAAAATATCCTGCGCGCCGGCAAGGCAGATCGGAAGAG
>DJAN01000289.1 GCA_002429615.1 Lysobacteraceae bacterium UBA6001 | reverse complement strand
GAAGGCGACGTTGTAGGCGGTGCGCTCGTCGCCATTGGCGGCAAGCGCGCCCGGATCGCCATGCACCGACGGCGCGCGTTCCTGCACGGCGGCGGCGGCAGCCGGCTTGGCGGCGGCGGGCTTGCCCGTCGGCGCGGGGGCCGGGGTGTTGGCCGGCGGCAACGGCGGCGTGGCGCCTCCCGTTCCTTCCAGCCGGTTCAAGCGGCCATCCAGGTCCAGGTACTGGTCCTTGCTGGTCTGCTTGAGCTGTTCGTTCTCGTGCTGCAGCTGCTCGACGGTGGACTGGAGGTTCTGCACGGTAGAGCGCAGTTCCTGCAGCTGGTTGAGCAGATCGGTATTGGCCTGGCTGTTATTGGCCTGCGCTTCGAGCACGGCCACGCGGTCGGCGAGGCTGGCGCGCTGCGCATGCACCGGCGCGGCGACCACGAGGGTCGCCGCGACGGCCAGGGTAGTGATTACCCGGAGCAGCATGACTGCTTACTTCGCGGTGTACACGATCTCGACGCGACGGTTCTGCGACCAGCAGGCCTCGTTCGAGTCGGTGCAGACCGGACGCTCTTCGCCGTAGCTGACGACGGTCAGCTGGCTGCCCGAGCCACCGTTGGCCTGCAGGGCCGAGGACACGCCGTTGCCACGACGCTCACCCAGGGCCTGGTTGTAGGCGCGCGAGCCACGCTCGTCGGTGTTGCCTTCCAGGGTGATGCGCGAGGACGGACGGTCACGCAGGTACTTGGCGTGGCACGCCATGATGGCCTGGAACTCCGGCTTCACGGTGTCCTGGTCGAAGTCGAAGTAGACGACGCGCTGACGCAGGCAAGCGTCGGTATCCAGGTCGCCCGGGCCGTACAGGCCGGAGGTCGACGGCTGGGCCGGGACGGCGGTGCCGGTGTCAACAGGAGCCTGCGGCTGCTCCTTGACCTTCTTCGAACAGCCGGCCAGAGCGGCGACAGACAGCAGCGAAACAAGCAGGACGCGGGTGGACTTGTTCATGGCGATACCTTTTGGTGGCTCCTAAGCCAATGAGGGGTGTTTAACGCAAGCGAAATATTAACATTAACGCGCGGTCCGGTAGGGGCCCCAAGAGGGTTCCCTTACGTCGCCGTCAGCCAGGACCAGTCGCTGGCGCACCTGGCCGTCGGTCGAGACGGCATACAGCACACCCCGCCCCCCCTCCCGGGCGGCATACAGGATCATGCCCGCGTTCGGCGCGAAACTCGGCGATTCGTCGAGATTGCCCATGGAAACCGTGTTCCAGCGCGGCGAGCCGAGGCTGCGGTCCATCACCGCGATCTTGTAGGAGTTGCCCGCGCCCTGTGCGACCGCGATCTTGTTGCCGTCGAACGACACGCTGGCCTTGGCGTTGTAGTTGCCCTGGAAGCTGACCCGGCTGGCGCTGCCGCCGCTGGCCGCGACCTGGTAGATCTGCGGGCGGCCACCGCGGTCGGAGGTGAAGTAGATGGTGTTGCCATCCGCGCTCCAGGTCGGCTCGGTATCGATGCCGAAATGGTTGGTCAGCTGGGTCAGCTGCTTGCTGCCCAGGTCCATCACGTAGATTTCGGGGTTGCCGCTGCGCGACAGCGCCATGGCCAGCTTGCGGCCGTCCGGCGAGAACGACGGCGCGCTGTTGATGCCGCGGAAGCTGGCGACCAGCTCACGGCCACCGGTGGCGATGTCCTGCACATAGATCGAGGAGTTGCCGCGCTCGAAGCTCACGTAGGCCAGCTTGCGGCCGTCCGGGCTCCAGTCCGGCGAGAGCAGCGGCTCGGCCGAACGCACGATGGTCTGCGGGTTGTAGCCGTCAGAGTCGGCGACCATCAGCGCGTAACGCATGTTGCCGCCGGTGCCGCTGGCGGTCACGTAGGCGATGCGGGTCCAGAACGCGCCGCGCACACCGGTGATCTTCTCGTAGATGGCATCGGCCATCTGGTGGGCGACGTCACGCATGGCGTTGCTGCGCGCGGTCATCGCCAGGCCGAGCAGGCGCTCGCCCTTGCCCACGTCGAACAGTTCGTACTCGACGCGGTAGGCGCCCTCGCCGGCGTCGATGACGCGGCCGACCACGATGTAGTCCTGCTTGAGCGCCTTCCAGGTGGGGAACTGGATCTCGCTGCCGCGGGTCGGCTTCTCGATGATCTGCGCGGCGGGCAGGCTGCGGAACTGGCCGGAGCGGTCCAGGTCGGCGGCGACCACGGCCGAGACATCGGTGTTCGGCGCACCGGCCGAGCCCTGGTACGGCATCGGGACCACGGTGATCGGGGTGGCGGAGACGCGCCCACCGACGATGTCGATTTCCAGTCCCTTCTGCTGCGCCATCGCGGAGAACGGCAGCAGGAGGGCGGCGAGAAGGGCTAACCAGCGCGGATTCTTCATGGATCGCTCGGTGGCTCGAAAGAAAAAGTGAACAAGGGATAGCAAGCGCGAGGTGAACATTTTCGCAATCGTGAACAAAGACGGCGTGAAATGCCATCGCCGATCGACGCCGGGGTGACGCCGACCGGTACTAATCCTGCGCGGTGAAGTTGAAAGTCAGGTTGCGCTGGAAGACGGTCTCGAAGCCCCGGTAGGGCAGCGGCTGGGCACGCAGCACCGCGGCCTCCAGCGAGCGCTTGCCGGCGTCATCGAACGGACAGCCGGCGGCGACCTTGGCCTCCACCACCTGCCCGCCGGGCAGCTGGCGGATGTTGATCGAGCACTTCTGCCCACGCGGCACGGATTCCGGGCGCACCCACTGCGACAAAACGGCCTGCTGGATGGCGGCGGCGTACTGCGCGGTGAGGTCGGTATTGGTGCCGCCCTGCCCGGCCGTGGTCTGCGGCGCGGCCGACGTATTGGCCGCCGCGGCCTTGGCCCGGGCATCGGCCAGCTGGCGCAGCTTCTGTTCGGCCAGCTGCGCATCGCGCTGCGCCTGTTCGCGCTGCTTGCGGATATCGGCCAGCTTCTGCTCGCGTTCGGCCTGCGCCTGCGCGGCCTCGGCGGCCTTCTTCTTGTCGGCTTCTTCCTGCTGCTGCTTGGCCAGGCGCTGTTTCTGCTCGGCCTCCTGCTGGCGCTCGCGCTCGGTCAGGTCGATCTGCTCCTGGCGGCGCTTCTCTTCCTGCTCCTGCTTGGCCTTTTCCTCGGCGATGGCCATGGCGCTGACGCGCTCCTGGTCCACCTTGTCCGGTTCGACCACACGCTCCTGCGCCTGCTGCTGTTGCGGGGTCGGGGCGTCCTGCGGGCGCGGCTCGGGCACCGGCTGCGGCGGCGGCACGGTGTCTTCCGGCGCTTCGCGCACCGGGGTCGGCTCGGGCTGCGCCTGCACCGGGGTTTCGCGCAGGGCCTGGCGCGCCGCGCGCGCTTCGGACGCGCTCACTTCCAGGCTGGCTTCCAGGCTCGGATTGCCGGCGGCCGGGTCGGTCTGGCGCTGCGGCGACCACAGCCAGGCGCCGATGAACACCAGCGCCACCAGCAGGTGGATGACCACCGCCAGGACAACCGGTCGGCCCCAGCCTTCCTCGCGGGGCGGCAGTGGTGGCAGCGCGTCAGCGTGCATTGCCGCCCGAATCGGTGAGCAGGCCGACCTTCTCAACACGGGCGCGCTTGAGCGCGTCCATCGCGTCGATCACGCGCTGGTACGGCACGGTGCTGTCGGCGGCGACCACCACGCGGGTGTTCTTGTCCTGGGCGACGATGGCGGCCAGCTGGTTGCGCAGGGCCTCGGCGTCCACGGCCTGCTGCTTGCCGTCGGGCAGGGTCAGGCCGAGCTGGCCATCGCCATGCACGGTGACGACGATCGGGTCCTGCTTGCTCTCCAGCGCCTTGGCGCGGGAGGTCGGCAGGTCGACGTCGATGCTCAGGGTCAGCAGCGGCGCGGTGACCATGAAGATGATCAACAGCACGAGCATCACGTCGATGTACGGCACGACGTTGATCTCGGACTTGAGCTTGCGGCGTTTGCGGCGGGACATGCGGTGCGTCTCCTCGGACTCCTGCGCGGACGGGTGGCGCTTATTCGTCGGCGCCGGCCTGGCGCTGCAGAATCGAGCTGAACTCGTCGGCGAAGGTTTCGTAGCGCACGGACAGGCGCTCGACGCGGGTGGTGAAGCGGTTGTAGGCCCACACCGCCGGGATCGCCACGAACAGGCCGATGGCGGTGGCGAACAGCGCCTCGGAGATGCCCGGGGCGACGGCGGCGATGCCGGCCTGCTCGCCGCTGGAGATCATGTCGTGCATGGTCACCATGATGCCGAACACGGTGCCGACCAGGCCGACGTACGGCGCGGTGGAGCCGATGTTGGCCAGCAGTTCCAGGTTGCGCTCGATCTGGTCGACCTCGCGGGTCATCGTGGTGCGCATGGCGCGCTGCGCGCCTTCGAGCTGGCCACGGGCGTCCATGCGGCGGCTGCCGCGCAGGCGGCTGTACTCGCGGTAGCCGGCTTCGAAGATCGCTTCCAGACCGTTGACCGAGCGGTTGCGGTCGGTGGCCGAGGCGTACAGCTTGCCGAGGTCGGCGCCGGACCAGAAGCGGTTTTCGAAGTCGTCGGCTTCGCGGTTGGCGTTCTTGTAGATGCGCGCCTTGCGGAAGATGATGACCCAGCTGATGAACGAGCCGACCAGCAGCAGCAGCACGATCAGCTTGACCGGGATGCTCGCGCGCGCGATCAGTTCCAGGTAGTTGATGCTGCCGGTATGCGCCACGGTCTGCGCGGCGGCTTGGGTGACGTCCGGCGGCAGCGTCTCGACGACGGCGTCCTGCAGGGCCAGGAGCAAAGCGATCATCCGTTGTTCCTCAGTGTTCGGATTCTGTGATTTCCAGGGCTTTCAAGCGTGCGTACAGCGCGTCCTCGATGCCGCGGGGCCGGAACGTGGCCGCGTCCAGCGCGGCCACCTTGACCTCGGCGGCGATCAGCAGCACGCCCTCGCGGACGATGCGCTGCTCGAACACCAGGCTGGCCTTGCGGCACTGGCGCAGGATGACCTCCACCTGCAGCGCATCGTCCAGCCGCGCCGGCTTGAGGAAGTCCACCTGCATCGACCGCACCGCGAACACCAGCCCGTGGTCCTGCCGCGTGCTTTCCTGCCCATAGCCGAGCGAACGCATCCACTCCGTGCGCGCCCGTTCCATGAAGGCGACATAGCGCGCATGGTAGACCACGCCACCGGCGTCGGTATCTTCCCAGTAAATCCGTGTCGGCCAACTGAATCGCGGCACGCCGGCATCCGATCCGCTCAAAACAGGTCTCCACTGTCGCCGGGGGCATCGGCGGTGTCGCGACGCGGCTGCAGGCCCAGGTGGCGATATGCCTTGTGGGTGGCCATGCGGCCGCGCGCGGTGCGTACCAGGAAGCCCTGCTGGATCAGGTAGGGCTCGATCACGTCCTCCAGCGTGCCGCGCTCCTCGGAGAGCGACGCGGCCAGGGACTCGACGCCGACCGGGCCGCCGTCGAAATGGTCGATCAGGGTGTGCAGCAGGCGCCGGTCGAGCTCGTCGAAGCCTTCCGGGTCCACCTTGAGCATCTTCATGGCCGCGTCGGCCACGTCCACGTCGATGCGCCCGTTGGCGCGCACCTGGGCGTAGTCGCGCACCCGGCGCAGCAGGCGGTTGGCGATGCGCGGGGTGCCGCGCGAACGCCGTGCGATCTCGCCGGCCCCTTCGGGGGTGCAGTCGATGCCGAGGATCGCCGCCGAGCGGATCACGATCCGGGTCAGCTCCTCGGGGCTGTAGAACTGCAGGCGCTGCACGATGCCGAAGCGGTCGCGCAGCGGCGCGGTCAGCAGGCCGGCGCGGGTGGTGGCGCCGATCAGGGTGAACGGCGGCAGGTCGATCTTGATCGAGCGCGCGGCAGGGCCCTCGCCGATCATGATGTCGATCTGGAAATCCTCCATCGCCGGATACAGCACTTCCTCCACCACCGGCGAGAGGCGATGGATCTCGTCCACGAACAGCACATCGTGCGGCTGCAGGTTGGTGAGCAGCGCGGCCAGGTCGCCGGCCTTCTCGATCACCGGGCCGGAGGTCACGCGCAGGGCCACGCCCAGTTCGTTGGCGATGACGTGGCTCAGCGTGGTCTTGCCCAGGCCGGGCGGCCCGAAGATCAGCACGTGGTCCAGCGCCTCGCCGCGCGCCTTGGCCGCCTCGATGTAGATGCCCAGCTGTTCGCGCACCGGCTGCTGGCCGAGGTAGTCGGCCAGGCGCTTGGGGCGGATGCTGGCATCGGCCGCGTCGTCCTCGCGGGTGGCGCTGCTGTCGATGAGGCGGTCCATGGGGGATACGGCGGTCGGATGCGGGGAATCGTCGGCCATCTTAACGGCTCGGCGCGCCGGCCGCGCCCTCGGCGGCTACCGTCGGCGCGTTTTTCCGCACCGGCGCGATCAGATCTCCACCTGCGCGCCCAGCTCCACCAGCCGGTTGCCGGGAATGCGGAAGAAGCCGGTGGCCGGGGCGGCGTTGCGGTGCATGAGCGCGAACAGCTTGTCGCGCCAGATCGGCATGCCGCGGTTGGCGCTGGCCACGATGGTCTCGCGGCTGGCGAAGAAGGTGGTGTCCATCGGGTCGAAATAGATGCCGCCGTAGTCGCAGGCGCGCATCAGCGCCAGCGGCACGTCCGGGGTCTCCATGAAGCCGAAGCGCACGTAGACGCGATAGAACTCGTCACCGATCGACTCGATCTTCAGCCGCTTGTCCTTCGGCGCGTAGGGGATCGGCAGTGTTTCCACGTTGAGGAACACGTTGCGCTCGTGCAGCACCTTGTTGTGCTTGAGGTTGTGCATCAGCGCATGCGGCACGACCATCGGGTCGGCGGTGAGGAACACCGCCGTGCCCGGCACCCGCGCCGGCGGGGCCAGCATCAGCCCGGGCAGGAAGCTGTCGATGCGGATGCCGTCCTTGCGGATCTCCTCGCGCAGCAGCGCGCGGCCGCGGCGCCAGGTGCGCATCAGGGTGAACACCACGATGCCCAGCGCCAGCGGGAACCAGGCGCCCTGCAGCAGCTTGACCGCATTGGCGACCACGAAGGCCAGCTCGATCACGAAGAACAGCACGCACAGCGGCAGCACCCAGCGCCGGTGCTTGGGCCACAGCGCGCGCGCCACCAGCGCCAGCAGCAGGGTGTCGATCAGCATCGTCATCGACACCGAGATGCCATAGGCCACGGCCAGGTTGGTCGAGCTGCGGAACACCAGCACCAGCGCGATCACCATGATCGCCAACAGCCAGTTGATGCCCGGCACGTAGATCTGGCCGATGGTGTCGCGCGAGGTGTGCTTGACCAGCATGCGCGGGATGTAGCCCAGCTGCATGGCCTGGCGCGCCACCGAGTAGGCGCCGGTGATGACCGCCTGCGAGGCGATCACCGCCGCCATCGTGGCCAGGATGATCATCGGGTACAGCGCCCAGCCCGGCACCGCCTCGAAGAACGGGTTCTTCAGCGACTCGGGGCGGTCCAGCACCAGCGCGCCCTGGCCGAGGTAGTTCAGCAGCAGGCACGGCAGCACGAAGAAGTACCAGGCCTGGCGGATCGGCCGCGCGCCGAAGTGGCCCATGTCGGCATACAGCGCCTCGCCGCCGGTCACCGCCAGCACCACCGCGCCGAGGATGAAGACGCCGTGCCAGCCATGCTCCATGAAGAAGCGCACGCCCCACCACGGGTTGAAGGCCTTGAGCACTTCCGGGGCGTCGAAGATGTTCCAGATGCCGATCGCCGCCAGCGCCACGAACCACACCATCATGATCGGGCCGAACACGCGGCCGACCTTCTCGGTGCCGAAACGCTGGGCCAGGAACACGCAGCACAGCACCGCCACGGTGATCGGCACGATGAATGGATGCAGCGAGGGCGCGGCGATCTCCAGGCCCTCCACGGCGCCCATCACGGTGATCGCCGGGGTGATCACGCCGTCGCCGAAGAACAGCGAGGCACCGAAGATGCCGAGGATGCCGATGAAGTACGCCGAGCGCGAGCCCTGGCGGAAGGTGCGCTGCGCCAGCGCCATCAGCGCCATCACGCCGCCCTCGCCCTCATTGTCGGCGCGCATGATGATGGTGACGTACTTCAGCGTCACCACGATCATCAGCGCCCAGAACGCCAGCGACAGCACGCCCAGCACGGTGTCGTGGTTGCCTTCCAGGCCGTAGTGCGGCGAGAACGCCTCTTTGAGCGTGTACAGCGGGCTGGTGCCGATGTCGCCGAAGACGACGCCGATGGCGCCCAGCACCAGGGCCATGCCGGGCGAAGGCGCATGCCCGCCGTGGGGGCCGCTGGCGGCGTGGGGGGTGGAAGTCTGGGACATGTCGGGCCGAGGGTATCGCCAGCAGGCGTGAAGAAGTTGAGTGGGGTTGCGCCGCGCGGTCAGCGCAGCGCGGCCTGCAGGGCTTTGCGGATCACGGTGGCGACGTCGTCGCCCGCCGCGCCGG
>DJAN01000140.1 GCA_002429615.1 Lysobacteraceae bacterium UBA6001 | reverse complement strand
CCCCGCCCCCGCAGTCCCTACAGCTCCCCTCGACCGGACGACAGAAATCAACAGCAAACCGGATAGAGGTCCGGATGACGAATTCGAATGGCGAACTCGCACGACGAATTCGGATGACAAAATCCGATGGCCGGCCCGGACGATGAATTCGGATAGAAACACTGTAGGAGCGGCTTCAGCCGCGACCGGACGCGCGCAGCCAACGTAAGAACCGGAGCACGAAAGAGGTGGGCCAAAGGCTTACCCCTGCCCCCTACCCCCCTCACCCCGCGCGCGCATCCACCAGCAGCATCCCCACCCGCGCGCCCAGGAACACCAGCAGCAATCCCGACACGAGCGTGATGCCGAGGTACACCCCCACCATCAGCGAGCGATCCGTCCGCGCGAACATCAGGCATTCCATCATCAGCGACGAGAACGTCGTCAGCCCGCCCATCACACCCACCAGCAGCAGGGCACGCCATGCCCAGCTCGCCGTGCCCCGCCCGTCCAGCCACACCATCAGGAAGCCGGCGACGAACGAGCCGAGCAGGTTCACCGTCAACGTGCCCCACGGAAAGCCGGCGCCAAAGCGCTGCAGCAAGGTGGCCCCGATGGCGAAACGCAACCCGGAACCCAACGCGCCGCCCGCCATGGCCAGCAGCAGCGAAGACCAGAACATCGCGGGATTCATCGGCGCCTCCGCAACGGAAGCGATATCGGCAATACGCAGGACCACAACAGCATCGGATTCTCCATTCGGGTCGATGCCGGGACGCACACCTGCCGCCCCGGCAGGGGCTTGGCAGGCATCATCAGCCCACGCTTGCGGGCGGTTCGAGGAGGAATGCCATCTCCTGTGAGCCGATTATGGCTTGCGCTGTCCGCCCTTGTCAGCCCGCGCGGCCGCCCTCGCCTCGCGCAGCCGGTCCAGCTTCTCCTTCAACTTGATCTCCAGGCCGCGCGGTACCGGTTCGTAGTACACGCGCTCGCCCATGGCATCCGGAAAGCCGGTCTGGTCCAGTGCGATGCCGCCTTCGGCGTCATGGTCGTACTGGTATTCGGCGCCGTAGCCGAGCGACTTCATCAGCTTGGTCGGGGCGTTGCGCAGGTGCAGCGGCACTTCCTGCGTGCCGGTCTCGCGCACGTCGGCCTTGGCCTGGTTGAAGGCGGCATAGCCGGCATTCGACTTGGCGGTGCTGGCCATGTACAGCACGACCTGGGCGAAGGCCAGTTCGCCTTCCGGGCTGCCCAGGCGGTCGTAGATCTCCCAGGCCTCCAGCGCCATCTGCTGCGCACGCGGGTCGGCCAGGCCGATGTCCTCGATCGCCATGCGGGTCAGGCGCCGGGCCAGATAGGCCGGGTCACAGCCGCCGTCGAGCATGCGCGTCAGCCAGTACAGGGCGGCGTCCGGGTTCGAGCTGCGCACCGACTTATGCAGCGCCGAGATCTGGTCGTAGAACTGTTCGCCGCCTTTGTCGAAGCGCCGGGTGCGGTCCGCGAGCACCTGCGCCAGCGTGCCGGGGGTGATCTCGCCGCCTTCGTCCTGTGCCAGTTCGGCGGCGATCTCCAGCAGCGTGAGCGCGCGGCGCACGTCGCCGTCGGCGGCGGTGGCGATCTCCAGCAGCAGTTCGTCGCTGATGCGCGGCGCGTCCTGGCCCAGGCCGCGCTCCGGGTCCTGCAGCGCGCGGCGCAGCGCTTCGCGGATGTCGGCCGGCGAGACGGCTTCCATCACGTGCACGCGGCAGCGCGAGAGCAGCGCGGAGTTCAGTTCGAACGAGGGGTTCTCGGTGGTGGCCCCGACGAAGATGATCGTGCCGCGCTCGATGTGCGGCAGGAAGGCGTCCTGCTGGGTCTTGTTGAAGCGGTGCACCTCGTCGACGAACAGCACCGTGCGACGGCCGCCGGCGAAGCGCTGCGCGGCTTCGGCCAGCACCTGGCGCACTTCCGGCAGGCCGGAAAGCACGGCGGAGATGGCGCGGAATTCGGCATCGGCGTATTGCGCGAGCAGCAGGGCCAGGGTGGTCTTGCCGCAGCCCGGCGGGCCCCACAGGATCATCGAGTGCACCCTGCCCGATTCGACCGCGCGACGCAGCGCGCTGCCCGGCGCGAGCAGGCGGCGCTGGCCGACCATCTCGTCCAGGCTGTGCGGGCGCATGCGCTCGGCCAGCGGACGCAGGTGGTCCTGGTCGACGCTCAGCAGGTCGGGGGCGGGTTCGGTGGGAGTTCTGGTACGGGCCACGCGCTCATTCTACCTATCGGCGCGGGCTGGGCCGCGACCCGGAGTCATGGGTCGCGGCTGAAGCCGCTCCTGCAAGGGGGGAGCGGCATGGCGATTTCCGCGGTTTATTCGCCGACGACGTCCACGCCCTTGGCCGGGGTGAAGCGGAACGTATCGGCGGCGAACGCCGGGTTGCGCTTCCAGCCCTCGAAGCGGATCGCGGTGCGCTGGCCGATGGCGTCGGTGACTTCCATCCGCGCCAGGCCGTTCGGGCCGAAGCCCAGCGCGGCGATCTGGAAGGTGGCGTCGGCGCCCACCTTCGGCGTCAGCGACAGCCACTGCAGGCCATCACGCGGGGCGGCTTCCTCGCTGATGTCGAACTGCTGGGCCAGGCGCGAGGGATCGATCAGCGCGCTCAGCGGGCTGTTGCGCTCCTCCTCGCCCTGCGGCCGCACCGTGGCCTGCTGCAGGTCCGGATCGTAGATCCACACCTTCTTGCCGTCGGCGACGATCAGCTGGTGGTACGGCTTGGTGTATTCCCAGCGGAACTGGCGCGGCGCGGACAAGGCGACACGGCCGCTGGTGGTTTCCTTGACCTTGCCGGTCGGATCGAACACCTGCTGCGAGAACTGCCCGTCCAGGCCCTTGAGGCCACGGGTGAAGTTGTCCAGTTCGGCACGGGCACCGGCAAAGGCGGTGCCGGCCAGCAGGCCGGTGGCGAGGACGGCATAACGCAGCGTGCGCAGCATCGGGATTCAATCCGTGGAAGTGAGGGCGCCATTCTGCCGCCAAGCGGATGAACGGGCGAGCGCGATGCCCGCGCCCGTTCAGTTCGCGGCCTGCCCCGCCTCGACATGGCGCAGGTCGCCATACACCACCTGGCCGCGGAACCCGCGCCGCACTTCCTGGAACAGTTCGCGGAAGGCGGCGTAGTCCTGCGGCTGGCACAACGCCTGCGGCCCATGGATGGCATTGCGCACCAGCCGGTGGGTGGCGGTGACGGTCTGCCCCTGGCGACGCCAGTCGACGCTGTACTCGCCGGCGCTGTTGCGGAAGCTCGCGCTGCGCGGCAGCGCGGCGATCGGCACGTCCGCCGGAAAGACCATCACGTAAGTCTCCTCGCGCACGCTATCGTTGCAGTAGAACGGCACTTCGTTGGCTTCGGCCGAGGTCGTGGCGTACAGCCCGCGGGCGGATTCCGCACCCGGCATGTCCGGCAGGCGCATGCCGCCGACCTGACTGAAGTCGACATAGTCGTTGGCATGGAAGCGATACCGGTAGCCGAACGGTGCCGAAAGATCGAGCGGGTCGCCCTCCAGCTTGAGCTCACCGCGCCCGGCGAAACCGGCCTGGGCGATGATCGATTCCTCGATGCGGCTGCGGTTCTGCGCGTTGAGCTGGGTGAACATCGCCCGCGTGCCGACCTCGCCGGTCTGCCCGCTGTCCAGCGTGGTCTCGCCGTCGAGGCCGCCATCGGCACGGAAGTCGTACTCGCTGCGGGCGATATAGCGGTTGCGGCTGCGATCGTTCGGCGGCGTGCGTGCGACCCGGCCATCGGCGCTGTGCACCACCGGGGCGCCGAGGTCGGACGCGGGCAGCTGGCCGAAGCGGGCATAGGGATTGGTGGAGTCGACGTACAGGTCGAACTCCGGCAGGTAGGTGATGGCGTGGTTGAAGCGGCCCAGCACCGGGATGCGCGGCAGCGTCGGCCCGCCATCGGCGCCGATCAGCACCGGCGTACTGGCGATGCTCTTGGCCGCCAGCAGCGCCTCCAGGATCACCGTGTGGTCCTTGCAATCGCCGTACTGGCTGTCGGCGATGCGCTCGGCCGGGTTCGGCTCCAGCCCGCCATTGCCCAGGTAGACGGCGACGTAGCGGATGTTGCGCGCGACCCACTCATAAAGCGCGGCGGCCTGTGCGCGGCGGTCGGTGATGCCGCTGGTGACGCGATCGGCAAGGAACTGGATCTTCGGCGTCACCGCCGCGGCCTCGCCTGCCTTGGCGTGGTAGGCCAGGCCCATCTGCGACCAGTCCTGGTAGGTGCTGGCCATGATGGTGGGGCTGAATTCCCACGCCGCCGCGCTCCAGTTCTGCGCTTTCAGCGGCTGCGTACGACGGTAGCGCCATTCCCAGCGCGCCTGGCCCTTGGCGGCCTTGCCGCGCACGCGCTCCACGTCGCGGGCCCAGACCGTCATCGGCATGCGCTCGGGCGCGGTCAAGGTCACCACCGCGTCGTCGAACTGCGAGAACACGCTGAAGGTTTCCCACAGGCTGAAATAGCCGGGGAAGTACGGGGTGTTCTGGGTGCGCCGCACCACGTAAGCGATGCGCGCGCCGGGCGCCAGGTTCGGGAACACGATGACCCGCACCTTGCGGTCGGCATACATCGCCGCGGCGGCGCTGGAATAGCTTTCCTGGGTATAGATGCGGTCGGCCGGCACCGGCTGGCGCTCGCCCTCGGCGGTGATCGTGTAGGCCTCCAGCACCTCCAGCGTCTGCATCTTCTCGCTGTAGCTCAGCCGCACCTGGCTGAACTGCTCCACCGCCGACTTGGTCTTGAGCAGCACCTCGTAGGTGTCGGTCTCGACACTGGAGGCGTCCTCGCGCACTTCGTAGTCGGCGCGGTAACGCAGGAAGCTGAAGTTGTTGTCCGCCTGCGCCTGCGCGGCGGGCATGGCGGCAGCGGCGCCACGCGGCGCGGCTTGGGCATGGAGGAGCGCCGGCCAGAGCAGGCACGCACACAGCAGACACAGGACCAGACGCGACACCCACACCTCCGCGGGGCGACCACGGGCCGCCGGCAAGGCCGCGCCGTGGGGGCGCGGCGACGGCATCAGCTTACTTCGGCGGCGGCGGCGCGAGGACGCTGCGATCCCCGTTGTGTTCAGGCGCACTGACCACGCCGGCCGCTTCCATCGCCTCGATCAGGCGCGCGGCACGGTTGTAGCCGATCTTCAGGCGGCGCTGCACGCCGGAGATCGAAGCACGCCGCGTCTCGGTGACGATGCGCAGGGCTTCGTCGTACAGCGGGTCGGACTCATCGCCCGCCCCGCCGCTGCTCTCCGGCAGGCCGGTCGCGCCGACCACCACGCCATCGCCCATGGTCTGCACTTCGTCGAGCACGCCGTCGATGTAGGACGGCGGGCTGGTCGCCTTGAGGTGCTCGACCACGCGGTGCACTTCCTCGTCGCTGACGAAGGCGCCGTGGACGCGGTCGGGCATCGCGGTGCCCGGCGGCAGGTACAGCATGTCGCCGTGGCCCAGCAGGGTCTCGGCGCCGGACTGGTCCAGGATGGTGCGCGAGTCGATCTTCGAGCTGACCTGGAAGGCGATGCGGGTCGGGATGTTGGCCTTGATCAGGCCGGTGATCACGTCCACCGACGGGCGCTGGGTGGCCAGGATCAGATGGATGCCGGCCGCACGTGCCTTCTGCGCCAGGCGCGCGATCAGCTCTTCGACCTTCTTGCCGACGATCATCATCATGTCGGCGAATTCGTCGATGAAGATGACGATGAACGGCAGCGTCTCCAGCGGACGCGGCGCCTCGCCCAGTTCCGGGTTCGGCTTGAACAGCGGGTCCATCAGCGGCTGGCCGGCGTCGATGGCGTCCTTCACCTTCTTGTTGAAGCCGGCCAGGTTGCGCACGCCCACCGCGCTCATCAGCTTGTAGCGGCGCTCCATCTCCGCCACGCACCAGCGCAGGCCGTTGGCGGCCTCCTTCATGTCGGTCACGACCGGGGCCAGCAGGTGCGGGATGCCCTGGTAGACGCTCAGTTCGAGCATCTTCGGGTCGATCATCAGCATCCGCAGGTCCTTGTGCGAAGCCTTGTACAGCAGGCTCAGCACCATCGCGTTGACCGCCACCGACTTGCCCGAGCCGGTGGTACCGGCCACCAGCAGGTGCGGCATGCGCGCCAGGTCCGCCACGGTCGGGCGGCCGGCGATGTCCTTGCCCAGCGCCAGGGTCAGGTGGCTGGCGGACTTGTCGTATTCCTTGGAACGCAGCAGCTCGGAGAGGAAGATCATCTCGCGGCTGACGTTGGGGATTTCCAGGCCGACCACCGACTTGCCCGGGATCACGTCGACCACGCGCACCGACTTCACCGACAGCCCGCGCGCGATGTCCTTGTCCAGCGAACTGATCTGGCTGACCTTCACGCCCGGCGCCGGCTCGATCTCGAAGCGGGTGATCACCGGGCCCGGATAGGCGCCGACCACCTGCGCGTCGATGCGGAAATCCTTGAGCTTGAACTCGATCTGCCGCGAGAGCGTCTCCAGGGTCTCCTCGGAGTAGCCCTTGGCCTGCGGCTTGGGATCGTCCAGCAGCGCCAGTGGCGGCAGGTCCGAGCCGTCGCCGTTGACGCCCTGGAACATCGGAATCTGCTGCTCGCGCTTGGCGCGCTCGCTCTTCTCAACCACCGGGGCCGGCGGCGGCTCGATCTTCACCGGCTCGCGCTTGGCCTGCTTGACCGCCTCGACCTTGCGCACTTCCTCGCGTTCCTCGCGCATGGCGCGGGTCTGCTGCCACTCGTTGGCCTGCTTGCCGCTCTTGCGCAGCATCGGCGGCAGCGCCAGCACCCACTTGCCGATGCGCTCCATCACCGCGAACCAGGACAGCCCGGTCGCCAGGGTGATGGAGATCAGCAGCAGCACCACCACGAACAGGTTGCTGCCCAGCGGGCCGAAGCCGGCGCGCAGCGAGTTGGCGACCAGCTTGCCGAGGATGCCGCCGGCCTGGGCGACGTCGCCGGAGAACAGGCGCAGGTGCAGGAAGCCGGTGGAGGCGATCAGGAAGCCGACCATGCCGACCAGGCGCAGCGCCGGGCCGAGCTCGGGCTCGCCCTGCCCTTCCTTCTCCATGCCGAACAGCGCGATCCACGCCACCGCGCCCAGGATCAACGGCAGCAGGAAGGCGACATAGCCGAACAGCTGCAGCAGCACATCGGCGATCCACGCGCCGGCCTTGCCGCCCATGTTGTGGATCGGCGCGACCACGCTGCCGGTCTGCGACCAGCCCGGATCACCGGCCGAATAGGTGAAAAGGCTCGCCAGCAGGTACAGCAGCAGCGGGGCGATGGCGATCAGCGCCAGATCGCGCCACAGGCGCTGACGGCGCGCGTTGTCCGTGGGCACGGGCTTGCGCGCCGCCTTGGTGTCGGCAGCCGCGCCTCGTTCGGGAACCTGTTTTGCCACCTGACTCCAGACCTTAGGAAGGTAACCTTAGTACTTGATAATAAACGAGCCGGCGCCGGGAATCAGCTGATGCCCGCGCGCATGCGGCTGGCGCCCCCTCTGCCCTGGCCCGGCG
>DJAN01000230.1 GCA_002429615.1 Lysobacteraceae bacterium UBA6001 | reverse complement strand
ACGGTTGCCGGAGGCGCAGTGCAGCAGCACCGGGCCGGGCGCTGCGTCGAGCGCGCGCTGCAGGGCGGCGGCGTTGGTCGGGGTAATGTCCTGCGCGCCCGTTACCGGAAGGGCCATGTAATGCAGGCCTAGTGAGCGCGCCAGGTCGGCCTCGGCATAGCCGCGGGGTTCGTCGGCGGCGCGCAGGTCGATCACCGTGGTGACGCCACGGGCGGCGAGGTCGCGCAACTGCGCTTCATCAGGTTGGCCGCCGACGTACAGGCCCGGGCGCAGCAGCTGCGGAGGATGCCCGGCGGCCTGCGCCCACAGCGCCGGCAGGAGCAGCAGGAGGCAAAGCAGGCGGCGCAACGGCATGGCGAATTCCTCAGCGGAAGGCGGCGCGGGCCTTGAGCAGCTCGCGCATCTCGTATTTGTCGGTGTCGTCCAGGCCCTGCGCGCGCTGCTTGGCCTGCAGCTCCTCGATGCGCTGGCGCACCAGCTGCTGTTCAAGCTGCACGGCGACGTCATGCAGCTCCTGCGCCCAGATCTGCGCGTCACCCGGCAGTTCCTGCGCGGCCAGCTTGTGCAGCGATGCCTGCTCCTCGCGCTCGGCATAGTGCTCCAGCAGGGCGCCGGTGGTGATTTCCGGACGCTGCTGCACCAGCTCGATCAGCTCCAGCAGCAGTTCCACGCCGGGCAGGCGCAGGCCGGCGAAGTCGCGATGGTTCTCGATGCCGGCCGCCAGCGAGGGCTGCTGCAACAGGATCGCGATGGCGCTGCGCACCAGGCTGCGCTTGTGCGTAGGCGTGACCTGGCGCGGGGGGGCGGACGGTGCGGCCGCGGCGCTGGACGCGCCGGCCCCGACGCCGGTCATCCGTGCCAGCTGCTGGCGCATCAGGTCGCCAAAGGCGCCATCGGGAATCTGCGCGAGCATCGGCCGTGCACGCTCGGCCAGCCGCGCGCGGCCGTCCAGCGTGTTGAGGTTGATCTCCTTCGACATCTCGTCGAAGAAGAACTGCGACAGCGGCGTGGCCTGCTTCAGGCGCTCGTCGAAGGCGGCGGCGCCTTCCTTGCGCACGATGGTGTCCGGATCCTCGCCATCGGGCAGGAACAGGAAGAAGGCCTGGCGGCCATCCTTCATCCGCGGCAATACCGATTCCAGCGCGCGCCAGCCCGCTTTGCGGCCGGCGTTGTCGCCGTCGAAGCAGAAGTACACGTCCGGGGCGTTGCGGAACAGCAGTTCGGCATGCTCCGGCGTGGTCGCGGTGCCCAGCGTCGCCACCGCCTGGGTGACGCCGAACTGGAACAGCGAGACCACGTCCATGTAGCCCTCGACCACGATCAGGCGCTCGATCTTCTGATGCGCCTGGCGCACCTGCCACAGGCCGTACAGTTCGCGGCCCTTGTGGAACAGCGCGGTTTCCGGCGAGTTGAGGTACTTCGGGCCGTCATCCTTCTCCAGCACGCGGCCGCCGAAGGCGATGACGCGGCCGCGGCGGTCGAAGATCGGGAACATCACCCGGTCGCGGAACTTGTCGTAGACGTGGCCGCGGTCGTTCTTGGAGAACAGGCCGGCGCGGTCGAGCAGCTTCATGCGGCGCTCGTCGGTGCCCAGCGCGTCCTTCAGGGCGCTGTAGCCATCCGGTGCGAAGCCGATGGAGAAGCGCGCGCGAGTGTCGGCATCGACGCCGCGCCCCTGCAGGTAGTCCTGTGCCTTGCTGCTGCCGTCCAGGTGCTTCTGGAAGAAGCGCGTGGCGGCGTCGAGCGCGGCGTAAAGGTCGCGGCTGTCATCCTGCTGGGCGGCGTTGCGCTGCTGGGTGTCGCGCGGCACTTCCATGCCGGCGCGCTTGGCCAGTTCGTCCACCGCGTCGAGGAACTCGAGGCGGTCGTAGTTCATCAGGAAGCTGATCGCGGTGCCGTGCGCGCCGCAGCCGAAGCAGTGGTAGAACTGCTTGGTCGGCGAGACGGTGAACGAGGCCGAGCGCTCGTCATGAAACGGGCAGCGCGAGGAATATTCCTTGCCCTGGCGCTTGAGCGGCACCCGCGTACTGATCACCTCGACGATGTCCGTCCGGGCGAGCAGGTCGTCGATGAAAGCGTCGGGAATGCGGGCCATCCGCATAGGATGCCACGGGCGCCGCGCCCGGGGCGGCCCCGGGGCTTCAGGTTTCCGGTGCGGGGCGGTGTGGCGGCGGTGCGGTGGCCGGGTCGATGCCGGCCGCGGCCAGCTTGTAGCGGGCCCGGGTACGCTCATCGATCACCGCGGTGATCAGCGCGCCGACGAAGAACACCACACTGGCGTAGTACATCCAGACCAGCAGCACCACCAGCGCGCCCATCGAGCCATACGCGCTGCCCGGCGCGGCCTCGCTGATATACAGCCCGATGGCGTAGCGCCCAAGTGCGAACAGCGCGGCGGTGATGATGCCACCCAGGATCGCCTGCCGCCACGACACCAGCCGGTCCGGCAGGTAGCGGTAGAGAAAGGCGAAGGCCAGTACATAGACCAGCAGCGTGGTCACGTAGCCCACCGCCGGCAGCACCGAGGGCAGGCGCGCGAAGGCCACCTGCAGCGCGGTGGTGGCGATCATCGACACCAGCAGCAGGAAGCCCAGCGCCAGCACCACGCCGAACGAGAACACGCGCTTCTTCAGCCACGGCACGATGCCGGCCAGGCGCTGGCGGTCGGTATGGAAGATCAGGTTCAGCGCGTTCTGCAGCTGCGCGAACACCGCGGTGGCGCCGACGAACAGCAGCAGCGTGCTCCAGCTGCCGGCCATGGTGCCCATGCCCGGCTGCGCGGTGGCGTTGTCGATCACCGTCTGCGCCACCATCGCCGAGCTGCCGCCCGCCAACTGGCCCACCTGCGCCACCAATGCCTCCTGCGCCGGCGGGTACAGCGAGGCGGTGAGCCACAGCAGCAGCACCAGCAGCGGCGCCAGCGAGAGCAGGGCATAGAACGACAGCGAGGCGGCCTGGGTCATCACGTCGATCTCGACGAAACGGTTGGCCAGGGCCATCGGCAGGCTGTGCTGCACGCGGTCGATGTATTTGCGCAGGTGCGGGTCAAGATCCATGTGGTGGCGTTATCATCGGCGCGGGGATCATCCGAGGGAAAGACGCCCCGCGCAGGCGCGCGGGCCGTGGCGGATGGCTTTCGGAGTCAATTAACGCAAAGGAGATGTGATCGTGAAGAGAACTCTGTTGGCGGCCGTGTGCCTGGGAATGGCGTGGTCGGCGCAGGCTGCGCCCACGTGCGAGGACAACTTCAAGTCCATCGGCGATCCGCGCAACGGCCAGGCTTTCCTTTCCACCGTGACGATTGCCGGCCTGACGCCGCGCAGCGCGCTGGGCCAGGTGCGCCGCTACGCCAAGGACGAAGGTTTCGAAACCGGTGGCGAGGTCTACGACGCCAAGGGCAATGGCGAATTCTTCTACGTGCAGGGCGGGCTGCGCCTGCCGCTGGTGTTCATGGTCAATGCCGAGAACGGTGGCAACGTCGCCATCACCGTGAAGCTGGCCCGCGGCCAGGCAGTGAAGGAAGAAGATGCGCGCAAGGGACTGTGCGACATCCTCGGCAAGGTCAAGGGTGGCAAGGAAGGCGAGGCGATCGCCAATGCCGCGCGCGAGGCCGACGGCGTGGACCGCTACGAGAGCGTGGACGCGACCGAGCTGTCGGCCAAGCTGGAGAAGGAAGCCAGGAAGACCGCTTCGGCCGGTGCCGGCACGCTGTCGTTCAAGGACATGATGCTGGGCGGAAGCTCGAGCCGGGAGTCGAGCGAGCAGGTCGCGCAGGCGCTGCTGCCGTTCTACGCGCGCTACATCGGCAAGAAGTACCGCGTCGACGGCCAGCTCTATACGGTCTCGCACAACCAGTACAGCGGTGCCGACCAGGTGGCCTACCTGGTGACCAAGAGCCGCGGCATCTTCAACGTGCGCGATGGCGCGGACATGAACGGTGCGCGCTTCCAGATCCAGTGCAACCTGGCACCGGACCAGAAGGCGTTCTTCAGCACGTTGAAGTCGCAGGACTACGCCACGCTGGAAGGCACGGTGATGAACGTCACCGGCGGCAGCATCGAGATGAAGGATTGCCGCCAGGCGCGGAAATGAGGGACCACCGCCAGGCGCGCTGAGCGCCTGGGGGTAACGGCCGGGCGGTCGCAGATCGCCCGGCCTTGCCGCTGGATCAGCCGGCGAGCTGCTGCTTCACCAGCGTGGACACCAGGCCCATGTCGGCCTGGCCGGCGAGCTTGGGCTTGAGCACGCCCATCAGCTTGCCCATGTCGGCCGGGCCCGCGGCGCCGGTCTGCGCGATGGCGGCCTGGATCGCGGCGACGATCTCCGTCTCGCCCATCTTGGCCGGCAGGTAGCGCTCGACCACCACGATCTCCTCGCGCTCGACCGCGGCCAGGTCTTCACGGTTGGCGGCCTCGTACTGGGTCACCGAGTCCTTGCGCTGCTTGACCATCTTGTCCAGCACGGCGACCACGGCCGCGTCGTCCAGCTCCACGCGCTCGTCGACTTCCTTCTGCTTGATGGCGGCGTTGATCAGCCGGATCACGCCCAGGCTGTGCTTGTCGCCCGCCTTCATGGCGGCCTTCATGTCTTCGGTGAGCTGCTGCTTGAGGGTCATGGAACACCTGTTGGATGAATGGGCGGGACGTCCCGCCGGGGTGGGGCGCCGGTGAAGGCGTCCAAAGCAAAAAGCCGGCGACGCTCGCGCGTGCCGGCTTCAGGCCCTGCAACCTGGGCCGCGCCAATGGCGCCGCCCGGGTCAGGTGAAAAGCGCTGTATCAGTACAGACGCTGACGCTTGGTGACGTCGCGCGACGAACGGCGCAGCTGGCGCTTCACCGCAGCAGCGGCCTTGCGCTTGCGCTCCTGGGTCGGCTTTTCGTAGAACTCGCGCTTGCGGGTCTCGGCCAGCACGCCGGCCTTCTCGCAGGTGCGCTTGAAACGGCGGAGCGCAAACTCGAAGGGCTCGTTCTCGCGGACTTTGACGCTGGGCATGGAATCTCCGGGACTATGATGACCGGGTTAGGTCCCGGTGAGCCGCGCATTATAACGGCTTGCCAGCGACGTGCAAGCCCCCGGGCTTGCCTCTGGCGCTGGCGGGCCCACAATGGAGGCCATGAAAGTCCTTGGCATCGAATCGTCCTGCGACGAGACCGGCGTGGCCGTGTATGACACCGGCCTGGCGCCGGACCAGGCCCTGCGCGCCCACCACGTATACAGCCAGATCGCCCTGCACGCCGAATACGGCGGCGTGGTGCCCGAGCTGGCCAGTCGCGACCACGTGCGCAAGCTGCTGCCGCTGGTCCGCCAGACCCTGGCCGATGCCGGCCTGGCGCCGGGCGAGCTGGATGGCGTGGCCTATACGGCCGGCCCCGGGCTGGTCGGCGCGCTGCTGGTCGGCGCCGGCGTGGCCCGCTCGCTGGCCTGGGCGCTGGATGTGCCGGCGATCGGCGTCCACCATATGGAAGGCCACCTGCTCGCCCCGCTGATGGAGGACGATCCGCCCGAGCCGCCGTTCGTGGCCCTGCTGGTGTCCGGCGGGCATACCCAGCTGGTGGCGGTGGACCGCATCGGCGCCTACCGCCTGCTGGGCGAAACGCTGGACGACGCCGCCGGCGAGGCCTTCGACAAGACCGCCAAACTGATGGGGCTGCCGTACCCGGGCGGCCCGCAGCTGGCCAAGCTGGCCGAGCAGGGCACCCCGGGCCGCTTCCGCTTCGCCCGCCCGATGACCGACCGCCCCGGCCTGGATTTCAGCTTTTCCGGCCTGAAGACCCAGGTCCTGCTGGCCTGGCGCGACAGCGACCAGAGCGAGACCACCCGGGCGGACATCGCGCGTGGCTTCGAGGACGCCGTGGTCGACACCCTGGCCATCAAGTGCGAGCGCGCGCTGGACGCGGCCGGTTGCGACACCCTGGTGGTGGCCGGTGGCGTCGGCGCCAACCGCCGCCTGCGCGCCAAGCTGCAGGAGATGGCGCAGCGCCGGGGTGGCCGGGTGTGCTTCCCACGCCCGTCGCTGTGCACCGACAACGGCGCGATGATCGCCTTCGCCGGCGCGCTGCGCCTGGAGGCCGGGCAGCACGACGACGCGGCGGTGCACGTCACCCCGCGCTGGGACATGGCCACGCTGGCCCCGCTGGCACAGGACAAGGGAGCCGCTGCGGCGCATGGATAAGGTTTTCATCGAAGGGCTGGAGATCGACGCCCTGATCGGCATCTACGACTGGGAACGGCGCATCCGCCAGACCCTGCGCTTCGACCTGGAGATGGGCTTCGACAACCGTCGCCCCGCCGCCAGCGACGACATTGCCGACACCCTCAACTACAAAGCGGTCAGCCGGCGCCTGGTGGAATTCGTCGGCCAGTCCGACTTCGGCCTGGTCGAGACCCTGGCCGAGCGCTGCGCGCAGATCGTCCTGGACGAGTTCGGCGTGCGCTGGCTGCGGCTCAAGCTCAGCAAGCCCGGTGCGGTGCGCGGCGCGCGCGCGGTGGGCGTGATCATCGAGCGCAGCCGGGACTGAGTCGCGCTCCCGGCCGGGCTGCCGGCCACGCCCTCGTTGCCTCAATTCGCCAGCGAATGGAGAATGCATCTTTCACCCGGTGCGGCCCCGCGAGCGCTATGATGGGCGGCCATGTAAACGTTTTCTCAAGGACTCCATGGCTGCCGACCGCATCTCCGACCTGATCGCCCGCATGACCCTCGAGGAGAAGGTCGGACAGCTGGGCGTCTTCGCCGACATGGTCCGGCCCTTCGCTCCGGACGTGAATCCGGAGGCCAACGTTCGCAACGCCGAGGAAGTGCTGGCGCAGGTGCGCGATGGCCGGGTGGGCACGCTGTTCAACGGTGTCGGTGTCGCGCTGGGTCGCCAGATCCAGAAGGTCGCGGTGGAGGAGAGCCGGCTCGGCATCCCGGTGCTGCTGGCCGCCGACGTCATCCATGGCATGCGCACGGTGTTCCCGATCCCGCTGGGCGAAGCGGCCAGCTTCGAGCCCGAGCTGGCCGAGCGCACCGCCCGCGTCACCGCCATTGAGGCGACCGCCGCCGGCCTGCACTGGACCTTCGCTCCGGCCGTGGACATCGCCCGCGACCAGCGCTGGGGCCGTGGCGCCGAAGGCGCCGGCGAGGACGTGGTGCTGGGCTGCGCGTTCGCCGCCGCGCGCGTGCGTGGCTTCCAGGGCAGCGACCTGAAGGCCGACGACGCCCTGCTGGCCACGCCGAAGCACTTCGCCGCCTATGGCGCGGTGGCCGCCGGCATGGAATACAACTACGTCGAGCTGGCCCCGCAGACCCTGCGCGACGTGCACCTGCCGCCGTTCAAGGCCGCGTTCGAGGCCGGGGCGCTGACCGTGATGTCGTCCTTCAACGACATCAACGGCGTGCCCGCCAGCGCCAACCATGAGCTGCTGACCGAGATTCTGCGCGGCGAATGGCAGTTCCCCGGCGTGGTGATCTCCGACTACACCGCCGACATGGAGCTGGTCGCGCACGGCTATGCCGCCGACGACCGCGATGCGACCAAGAAGGCGTTCCTGGCCGGCCTGGACCTGAGCATGCAGAGCGGCTTCTATGCCGCGCACCTGCCGGACCTGGTCGAGCGCGGCGAGGTGCCGATGGCGGTGGTGGATGCCGCCGTGCGCCGCATCCTCGAATTGAAAGACGCGATTGGCTTGTTCGATGCGCCGTACCGCTCGCTGGACCTGGCACGCGAGGCCGATACCGCGCAGCTCGCCGCGCATGATGCGCTGTCGCGTGACGCGGCGCGCCGTTCGATGGTGCTGCTGCGCAACCAGGGCAACGTG
Source organism: Lysobacteraceae bacterium UBA6001 (assembly GCA_002429615.1). Classification (GTDB taxonomy): domain Bacteria; phylum Pseudomonadota; class Gammaproteobacteria; order Xanthomonadales; family Xanthomonadaceae; genus Stenotrophomonas_A. Next base: position 19,786 of record DJAN01000230.1, on the reverse strand, counting down.
CTGCCGCTGCGCAGGCAGGGGCAGAAGATCGCGCTGATCGGTCCGTTCGCGCGCGACCGCGACAACATCGAGGGCTGCTGGACGCTGTTCGGCGACAAGTCGCGTTATGTGGCGCTCGACGAGGGCCTGCGTGGCGCCTTGGCGGCACCGGAATCGCTGGTGGTGGTGGATGGTTGCCAGCTGGAAGCGCCGCTGGACGGCGGCATCGAGGCGGCCGTGGCCGCCGCGCGCGCCGCCGACGTGGTGGTGCTGGCGGTGGGCGAACCGCAGCGCTACAGCGGCGAGGCGCAGTCGCGCACCGAGATCGTGCTGCCGCCGGCGCAGCAGGCGCTGGCCGAGGCGGTGGCCGCCACCGGCACGCCGGTGGTGGTGCTGCTGCGCAATGGCCGTGCGCTGGCGTTGCAGGGTGCCGTGCGCGATGCGCAGGCGCTGCTGGTGACCTGGTTCCTCGGCACGCAGACCGGTACCGCGGTGGCCGATGTGCTGTTCGGCGACTACAACCCGTCCGCGCGCCTGCCGGTGAGCTTTCCGCAGGTCAGCGGGCAGCAGCCGTACTTTTACAACCATCCGCGCACCGGGCGCCCGGAACTGCCGACGATGTCGGAGTTCAAGGCGCGCTGGCGCGAGATTCCGAACGAGGCGCTGTATCCGTTCGGCTTTGGGTTGAGCTACACCACGTTCGCGTATGACGTGCCGCGGCTGGATACGTCGAGCTTGGGCTGGAATGACACGCTGACCGTGCGCACCACGGTGCGCAATACCGGTGCAGTGGCGGGTGAGGAAGTGGTGCAGCTGTATGTGCACGATCGCGTCGCCAGCCGGGTGCGGCCGGTGCGCGAGTTGAAGGGGTTTCGCAAGATCGCGCTGGCGCCGGGTGAGAGCGCCGAGGTGGTGTTCACGCTGGATCGCCACGCGCTGGCGTTCACCAATCCGCGCGGCGAGTTGGGTGCCGAGCCGGGGGTGTTCGATGTGTGGGTGTGCGCGAATGCGACGGCTGGTGAGGCGCTGCAGTTTGAGCTGCTGGCGGGGTGAGGTAGGGTGGCTTGCGGGTGGGTCGCGGGCTGCTTGTTCTTCCGGTCGCGGCTGAAGCCGCTCTTACAAGGGAGCTGGCCTTCCACGTGAGATTCCTGTCAGGACGAGGCGCCTTTTTTTGTAGGAGGGGCTTCAGCCCCGACTGTTTCAGGGCTCGAGAATTTCTGCTGGCACTGGTGATCTACGGTCGCGGCTGAAGCCGCTCCTACAAGTGTGTTGGTCAAGTGTGTTGGTCAACGGTGTCGGTTGAGGGTTTTGGCCGAGAGTATTGGTTGAGGGGCGGCGGACGCCTTCAGAGGGACGCGGGCTTTACCGGTGTCATCGCCTGCTTGCCCACCACCGTCGTCCATGCGCGCACGCGCCATTCGCGCACCAGCCCCGCAAGCACATACGGGTCATTGCGCGCGAAGTCCTCCGCCACCGCGGCATCCTCGCCCTGGAACAGCAGCACCGCGCCGTCCACCGGTGCGTCCAGCGCGCCGCCCAGCACCAGTTCGCCGCGCGCGGCGGCCGCCCAGGCCAGGCGTAGATGCGCGTCGCGAAACTCGCCCCGCCGCTGCAGGTAGTCCGGCGCGGCATCGTAGAACAGCAGGAAATGCGCCATCGTCGTAACCCCGTCAGGCTCGCGGCGACAAGCGCAGCAGACGGCCGGCGCCCGCATCCTTGCCGTCCTCCAGCAACCAGATCGCACCGTCCGGGCCCTGTTCGACCTCGCGGATACGCTCGCCCAAGTCGTAACGCTCCACCTCGCGCGCCTGCTCGCCGTCGAACGCCACGCGCACCAGCGCATGCGAGGACAGGCCGCCGATGAAGCCATTACCGCGCCACGCCGGGAACTGCTTGCCGCTGTAGATGATGAAACCCGCCGGTGAGATCACCGGGGTCCAGGTCACCTTCGGGGCAGCGAATTCCGGGCGGGTGTCGTGATCCGGAATCGGCGTGCCGTCGTAATGGTCGCCATTGGAGACGATCGGATACCCATAGTTCGCGCCGCGCGTGATCAGGTTCAATTCGTCACCGCCTTGCGGCCCCATCTCGTGCTCCCACAGCCGTCCCTGCGCATCGAAGGCGATGCCCAGCGCATTGCGATGCCCCAGCGACCATACCTGCGCCGCGACGCCACCCTGTTTCGCGAACGGGTTGTCGGCCGGCACGCTGCCGTCGTCGTTGAGGCGCACGATCTTGCCGAGGTTGCTGCCCATGTCCTGCGCCGGATCGAACTTCTGCCGCTCGCTGGACGTGATCCACAGCTTGCCATCCGGCCCGAACGCCAGCCGATGCCCGTAATGCCCGCGTCCGCTCACCTTCGGTACCTGCCGCCAGATCACCTTGAGATCGGACAGGGCGCCGCCGCCCTGCGCATCCAGCGTCAGTTTCGCGCGCGCCACCGCACCGCCGCGGGTGTCGCCTTCGCCGGCTTCGACATAGCTCAGGTAAACCCAGCCGTTGCGTGCGAACCCAGGGTGCGGCAACACATCGCCAAAGCCACCCTGGCCGCCGTAGTCCACTTTCGGCACGCCGGTGACGCGTGCCTTGCGGTTGCTGCGCGGATCAAAGCGCTGGAGTTCACCGCGCTTCTCGCTGACCAGCAGCGTACCGTCGGGCAGGAACGCCATCGCCCAGGGCTCATCGAAGCGGGTGACCTCGGTGGCGGCGAATGGCCAGTCGGCACGCGCGACGGCGGCGGGCGCATCGGCGGCAAGCGCGGAGAACGGCAACGCCAGCGCCAAGGCGACGGCGCAGGCCCGCAGCGTGCGGGTCGGACGATGGAAGGACATGCTCGAACTCCTTGGATCGTGGTCCCGCACCTTAACCTGCAACGCGTTCAGCCGGTCTCACGGCCCCAGTGGCCGGCGCGCTCCCAGGCACGGCGCACGGCGTGGCGGGCCTTGCTCCAAGCCAGGCTGTCGCTGCCCTTGTCCGCCTCCCAGCGCTGCCGCAGCTCGGCCTCGACCTGCTCGTAGGCCTGCTCGAAATTGCGCACGCGGGCTTCGTGGCCGGCGAGATAGGCCGGCTCGTAATCCTCGTAGTGCTCGCCCTCGGCGTAATACGGTTCTTCCGGGAACTGGTCGCGCCAGTAGCGCGAAACGGCATCGCGCTCGTTTTCTTCCGGCGCCCTGCCGGGAATCTGGTAAGTCACGTTCATGGGGTCGCGCCTCCTCAGGGTTTTGCCCACGGTAGGCCGGTGGCCGTTAAGGGCGGCGGCAGGTGCGGTGACGGCACCATTAACGGCGCGTGTGCTTGCGGTTACGATCGGACTTTCCACCAGGGGGAATGCCAGATGCCCGCGCAGACGTTGTCGCCGTTGATGCCATACCTCACCGCCGCCGGCATGGGGCTGTTGTATTACCGGCGCATGCGGCGCTATTTCGGCCGCCAGCCGTGGCAGCCCAAACGCACGATCGCGCGCGTGGTGTTCCTGTCGGTCATCACCGCGATGCTGGTGCTGCTGGCCTGCGTGGTTCCGCATGTTGCGCTGGGCATGGCTGGTGGTGGCGTGGCCGGCGTGGCGCTGGGGCTGTTCGCGCTGCATCACACCCGCATCGAACTGGACAACGGCGTGGCCAGCTACACACCCAATCCGTGGATCGGCGGCGGCCTGGCCGTGCTGCTGGTGGCGCGGCTGGCATGGCGCTGGGGCCAGGGCGCGTTCTCCGCGGGCTTCGGCCAGACCACGCAGCAGGCCAGCCCGCTGACGCTGGCCATCGCGGCGGCGCTGGTGATGTATTCGCTCACCCAGGGCCTGGGCCTGATCCTGCGCATGCGCGCGCTGCACGCGCGCTGAGGTCTGCCGCGCTCAGCGGCGCTCGCGCGGGAACAGGTAGATGCCGGCGCCGATCAGCAGGGCCACGCCGGTGGCGGCGAGGTTCTGCCAGCTGGCGCTGGCGAGCAGGGCCAGCGACAGCGCCAGTGCCGCCAGCGGAATCAACGGGCCGCCGGGCAGGTGCAGCACGTCCGGCCGGTCGCGGAACCGGCGTGCCAGCACCAGCACCGCGGCGGCGGTGCCGATATAGGCGAGCAGGCGCGTCACCATCGACAACAGCGCCAGCTGCACGAACGAGCCGGACAGCGCCAGCGCCAGCGAGATCACGCCCTGGGTCAGCACCGCCGCGGCCGGGGTGTGGAAGCGCGGATGCACCTGCGCCAGGAACTTCGGTCCATAGCCATCGCGCGCCAGCGCATAGAGGAAGCGCGGCCCCAGCATCACCGTGTTGCTGGTGGTGCCGAGGATGGAGATGGTCGCGCCCACGGTCAGCACCAGCGCCAGGAACTCGCCACCGAAGCGGCTGGCGGCATCGGCCAGCGGCGCCTGCGAGGTGGCGATGCCGGGCAGGTTGCCCTGCGCCACCAGCTGCACCAGCGCGTAGATCAGGGTGACGGTGATGATCATCGTCACCAGCGCGAACGGCAGGTCGCGGCGCGGGTTGTGGTATTCGCTGGCGGCGGCGGGAATGTTCTCGAAGCCGGCATAGGCGAACAGCAGCAGCAACGCCGCCTGGCCGAGATTGCCGACGTCGTGCAGGTCCGGCGACTGGCCGGAGAACGCCCACGACCAGTCGATGTAGAACACGCCGATGCCGATGAACAGCAGCAGCGGCACCAGCTTGCCGATGGCCAGCGCCACGCCGGTACGCGCGGCCGAGCGCACGCCGATCACGTTGATCGCGGTGAGCAGGCCCAACGAGCCGGCGACCACGCCCAGGCGCGCCAGGCCCTCGCTGCCGGCCGCCGGCCAGAACCGCGCCACCGCATCGGCGAGGCCATTGCTCAATGCCGCCGCCGAGCTGATGCGGGTCAGCCAGATCATCCAGCCGATCTCGAAGCCGACGAACGGGCCGAACGCCTCGCGCGCATACAGATAGCTGCCGCCGGGCTGGTCGAAGCAGCTCGCCGCCTGCGCGTAGCAGGCCACCAGCAGGGCGACCACGATGCCGGCCAGCACCACCGCCCACAGGCTCATCGGGCCTAGCAGGGCGGCGGTGGCGGCAGGCAGCAGGTAGATGCCGCTGCCGATGACGTCGTTGATCGACAGGCCGACCAGCTGCCAGCGGCCGACCGCGCGGACCAGTTTGGGTTGTGCCTCGCTCATTTCGCGCCCGCCTCCGGCAGTTGCCATTCCGCCTGCAGTCGCGCGTACTCGGCACGCGGCAGCAGCACGAACTGCGGGTGCGCCTGCGGGCGCAGCCAGCGCAGCAGGCGCTGCATGTCGGCCGGTTCCATCGCGGTGCAGCCGGCGGTGGTCTCGCCCGGCGTGCGCCACAGGTGGGCAAAGATGCAGCTGCCGGCCTGCGGCACGTTGTCGGGGTTGTTGGCGATGACGAAGCCTTCGCGGTAGCGGCGGTCGCCATCGTGGTGCAGATCCAGGCGCATCGCCTCGGTGGAGCCCTTCACCGCCTCGGCGCCCACCTCGCGCGCGTCGACGATCTGGTTGTAAAGCGGCGAGCCCGGCACGTCGATGCACCAGCTGTCGGCCTGCATCTGCCGGTAGGGCATCGTGCTGTCGATACGGGCCTCGTAGCCGAACGCCGGCCCGATGGCGAACACGCCGGCCGGGCTGCGGCCATCGCCTTCATGCTTGCGCGGCTCGCCCTCACTGCTCGCCAGGCCGGTGCCCCATGCGCTGCCGTTGCGGCCGATCGCCACGGCGAAACCGGGTCCGTTGGCGACCCAGCCGCTTGGCGTGCGCGTATAGGCCTGCAGCCGGCCCTGGTTGGCGTCCCAGCCCTCGGTGACCACGACCACCAGCTGATCGGCCGCCCGGGTGGCGGGCGGGGCGGCATGCGCGGTGGCGGCCAGCGCCAGCGCGGCGAGCAGGGCGGAAGCGGAGCGGAAGGGCACGGGTCGAAACTCCGGGTTCAGGAGGCGAGCAGGTGCTGCACCCGCTCCAGGTTGTGCGCGAACTGGCGGTGCCGTTCCGGGTTGCACTGGCACAGCAGGACGAAGACGAAGTCGAGCAGGTATTGCAGCGAGGAACGGTACAGCAGCTGCTCGATATGCGCCGCCGGATCGTGCGCGGATATCGCCAGCGAGGCGTCGGCCATTGCCCGCAGCGGGTTGGCGGTATGGCGGGTGATCGACACCAGCTTGCCGCCCGCCCCCTGGAACTCGCGTGCGGCGTGGCCCAGCTGCGGCAGCTGGCCGAACTCGGAGAACATCAGCAGCACGTCGCCAGGGCGCACCGCCGAGAGATTGGAGATCAGCAGGATCGGGTCGGCGTGGTGCACGGTCAGCACGCCCAGCAGCGACAGCCGCATGGCGAACTCGCGTGCGTAGACGCCATCGTCGCCGAGGCCGCAGACGAATACCTTGGGTGCCTGGTCGAGCAGGGTGACGATGGTTTCGACATCGGCGCGCGGATTGAGCAGGCGGGTCTCCTCCTCGGCGGCGGCCTTGCTGGCGCGCAGGCTTTCGTCGAGCGCGGCATAGGCATCGCCCTGCGCCACCGGCGGGCGCGCGCTCTCGGGCTGGCCGTTGCCGGCGCGGGCAACGGCCTCGCCCACGGAGTACTTGAGGTCCGGGTAACCCTTGAAGCCGAGCTTCTGGCTGAACTTCACCACCGAGGACTGGCTGATTCCCAACGCGCTGGCCAGCTGCTGCGAGGAGTAGTCGCGCAGCAGGTGCGCATTGTCGAGGATGAAGTCGGCGATGCGGCGCTCGATGGCCGACATGCTGTCGCGTTCGGAGCGGATTTTCAGCAGGGGCGGCATGGAGGGCGGTGCGTGGCCTGGTGGTTCTTCGAAGGGAATCTAGGACGGGCCTGAAAGCAAAGTCAAAGCATCACAGGTCCAGCAGCTCCAGGCCGCGGATCTCGCGGATGCCCAGCCCCGGGGCGTCGGTGATGGTGATCTCCGATTCGTTGAAGATCACCCCGCCCTCCACCGGGTTGAACTGCCCCAGCGACGGACCGTCCAGGTCCACCTTGGTGATCGCATCGGACTTTGCCACCGCCAGGTGTACCGCGGCGGCGACACTGATGCTGGATTCGATCATGCAGCCGATCATGCAGGGAATGCCGTACAGCTGGGCGATGTCGGCGATGCGGATGGCATTGGCGATGCCGCCGGTCTTCATCAGCTTGATGTTGATGATGTCGGCGGCGCGACGCTGGATCAGGTCGAATACCTGCGAAGGCGCGAACACGCTCTCGTCGGCCATCACCGGCGTGTTGACGCGGTCGGTGACGTATTTGAGCCCGTCGATGTCCGATGCCTTGACCGGCTGCTCCAGCAGTTCCAGCACCACGCCGGCCTCCTCCAGGGTGCGCATCGCGTGCACCGCCTGCTTCGCGGTCCAGCCCTGGTTGGCATCCAGGCGCAGCAGGGCGCGGCCCTCGACGGCGGCGTGGATCGCCTTGACCCGTTCGATGTCCACGCCGATGTCCTTGCCGACCTTGATCTTCAGCGACTCGAAACCGCGCTCCACCGCCGACAGCGAGTCGGCCACCATCTTGTCGATGTAGTCCACGCTGATGGTGATGTCGGTGGTGATCACCGGATCGCCGCCGCCCAGCATCTTGTACAGCGGTGCGTTATGCAGCTGCGCCCACAGGTCGTAGACGGCGATTTCCACCGCCGCCTTGGCGCTGGTGTTGCGCTCCATCGACGACTGGATCAGCGCGCTGATGCGATTGAGGTTGGCGACTTCCTGGCCGATCAGGCGCGGGCCGATGAAGCGGTGGATGGCCTCGATGATCGAGCCCAGGGTGTCGCCGGTAATCGGCGCGGTGGCCGGCGCCTCGCCGTAGCCGGTGTGGCCGGTATCGGTGTGGATCAGCACCACCACGTCCTCGACCGTCTCCACGGTACGCAGCGCGGTCTTGAACGGGGTCTTCAACGGCACGCGCAGCATGCCGAGCTGGATATCGGTGATCTTCATTCGTGGTTCCGCGGGCGGATGCGTTGGAGGTTGGTGATGCGCTCGACGTAGGTGACGGTATCGCTGGCCAGCATCGGCTCCAGCGGGGTCACCGAGACGCCGTTGAGATGGGCCGACACGCGCTTGCCGTCCGCGCCGGCCCAGCCGCCGCCGGCGGTGTCGTGGATCATGTAGGCCAGGCCGTGGTCGTGGCCCAGCGTCACCATGACGTGACCGGGGATGTAGACCAGGTCGCCCACCTGCAGTTCACGCACGGCGGCCAGGCGCTTGGCGGCGCTGTCGCCCTTGTCGAATGCGATGCGGTCCAGCGCCGGGCTCACCGCCTGCGCGCTGGTGTTACGCGGCATCAGCACGCCGAAGCTGCGGTAGATCTCCGAGACGAAACCGCTGCAGTCGCGGGTGTCGTAGGAGTGGCCCCAGCCGTAGCGCTCGCCGAGGAACTTGAAGGCCTGGGTGATGAGGTGGCGGGGGGTGAGTGGCAGGTAGTCCGAGGCGGTGTCGGCGGTGCGCGGCAGTAGCGCCGGTACCAGGTCCAGGCTGCCGTCGGCCTTGCGGATCGGCAGCTGGATCACCCAGGCGGTGTACGGGTGTTGGCCGTTCACCGCGTCGCTGGGCGGCCACCCGGCCAGCAGCGGCACGCGCACGCCCATGTCGAGCTGCAGGTGCGACACCTGCGGCTGCTCCGGCGTGTAGGTGGTGAAGACGGTGGCGCCGGTGACCACGCGGTACGGGCCGTGTGCGCCATAGCCGAACACCTGCTCGGCTGGCCCGGTGGCGACGGCGGTCTTCTCGATCCACGCGTTGTAGCGCTCGCTGGCGATGAACAGCCATTGCCCATCGGCGCTTTCGTGCAGCACCGCCACCGCGTCGCCGGGGAACAGCGCCGATTCCTGGAAGCGATCGATGTCGGTGTCGTCGGTGCTGCTGAAGACGCGCTCGGCGGTAGGGAAGGTACGCAGCGCGGCGCGACGCGTGACCAGTCCGTATCGCAGCGGCTGCTGCGCTGGAATCCGTTCGAGCGCGAGATTGGCGACGAAGGCATCCAGGCGTTCGGCGTCCAGCGGGTGACCGCCCAGGTCGTACAGCGGGCGCTGCGGGCGCACCGACAGCTTGTCGATCTCACCACGCACGAAGTCCGCGGGCAGCGAAGCCGGTAGCGCATGCAGGTCATGGATCGACGGATCCTGCGCGCGCATCCGTGCGTTCTGCGCGGCGATGCCAGCGCGATCGAGGATCACCCGGTCCGGCTGCGACTGGCGGGCGATCCAGTAATCGGGGGCGAGCTGCGCAGGCGCGACGCCGACCACGCCGGTGATCGGATCGGTGGCGACGACCGGTGGGGCGGCGACGGCCCCCAGCGCGGCCACGCACAGGGCCAGCGCGGCCGCCACACGCAGCGGCGGAAGCAAACGACGCGCGGTGGCGCGCGGAAGGACCCTCATCGGCGGACTCCCCGGAAAACGTTCAAGAATATTTATTCCTTTGTCTAGGCATTGCAAGAATAAATTATTGACCCCCTGTCATCGGCGTGTTACACCACGGTCACCCACCTTCACCCGGGAAGTGTCGTCGTGGATTCGCGCCCTGACCAGCCTCGTTCGCCTGTCGCCAGCTTCGCCCGTCCGCGCACGCTGCGAAAGCATGTGCGTGCGGGCGTCCTGCTGCTGGGCGGGGTGTTCGGCGCCGCGGCCGGGGCCGCCGGGCAGGTCCCGTTGGCGCGGGTGGGGGCGGAGATCGATGCCGGCCAGTTCCGCCAGGCCGAGGCCGATATCGCCGCCGCGCTGGCCGCCCCCGGCCTGGATGCCGATGCCCGCCAGTCCTACACCTTCGAGCGCGAGCGCATGCGACGCATGCGCCTGGACTTCAGCCTGGATGCCGAGGCCGCCAAGCAGAAGCTGCGCCGCACCATCCCGGACCTGCGTGACGAGGAATTCGCCGCCTGGGATGAAGCCGGCCTGCTCGAACACCTCGACATCGACGGCACGCGCTACTACTTCAACCGCGCGCCCTCCAACCTGTTCCGCCTCAGCGCCGAAGCGGCCGCGCGCCAGCGCCCCGGCACGCCGCCGCCGAAGGATGGCCCCTACGAAAACCTCGGCCCGCACCACCGCGCGGTGATTGCCGCCGCGCAGGCGAACCCGGGCCAGACCAGCCTGCTGCCGCACCGCGTGCGCATCACCCAGACGCTCACCGTCAACGCCGATGCCGTGCCGGCAGGTGAGGCGGTGCAGGCGTGGATTCCCTATCCGCGTGCGATTCCCGGCCAGCAGGAAGACATCCGCTATCTGGGCAGCGTGCCGTCCGGCGCGCAGGTGGCCCCGCCGTCCACGCTGCAACGCACTGCGCACCTGACGCGCAAGGCCATTGCCGGCCAGCCCACCGAGTTCTCGGTGAGCTACGAGGTGACGATCTTCGCGCGGCACTTCGACATCGACCCCGCGCGCGTGCAGCCGACGCCGGACGACCCCGCGCTCGCCCCGTATCTGGCCGAGCGCCCGCCGCACATCGTGTTCACCCCGGCCATGCGCGCGTTCTCGCGGCAGGTGGTGGGTGACGAGACCAACCCCTATCGCATCGCGCGCAAGCTGTTCGCCGCGGTGGACCGCATTCCGTGGGGCGGCGCGCGCGAATACGCGACGATCCCCAACATCAGCGACTACGCCCTGCACGCCGGCCATGCCGACTGCGGCCAGCAGACCCTGCTGCTGATGACGCTGCTGCGCATGAACGGCATTCCCGCGCGCTGGCAGTCCGGCTGGACGTTCTCGGACAACGACGTCGGCTACGCCAACCTGCACGACTGGGGCTGGCTCTACCTGGCGCCTTACGGCTGGGTGCCGATGGACGTCACCACCGGCGCGCTGGACAGCGACGTGCCGGCCTTGCGCGATTTCTACTTCGGCGGCCTCGACAGCTACCGCATCGTCTTCAACGACGACTATGCGCAGCCGCTGGTGCCGGCGAAACAGCATTTCCGCTCCGAGACGGTCGACTCGCAGCGCGGCGAAGCCGAATGGCGCGGCGGCAACCTCTATTTCGACCAATGGAACTACCACTTCGACTGGCAGATCCTGCCGGCCGACGACCGCCGGGAGGGCGCGTCGAACGCCGCACGCTGACGGAGCGGATCCACCACCACTTCAACGAACTGCAGGAGAGAGCAGGGGATGAACGGCAAGCATGTGAGGAAGGCGGCGCTGTGCGTCGCGTTGGCGGCGTGTCTGGGATCGATCGCGCCGATGGCCCTGGCCCAGGATGGCGCCGTCACCGGCCGCCTGGTCACCGAGGGCGGGCAGAAGCTCAGCGGCGCCACGGTCACCGTACGCAACCCGCAAACCGGCTTTGCGCGCTCGACCACGGTCAATGCCGACGGCAGCTACCGCATCCCGCTGCTGTCGCCAGGCACCTACCAGATGGAACTGAGCGTGGGCGGCGGTGCGCCGACCCCGGTCGGTGAGGTGGTGGTGACGCTGGGCAACGCGACCACGGTGAACGTGCCGGTGGGCGCGATCAGCACGCTCGGCGCGGTGGAAGTGCGCGCGCCGCAGGTGGTGTCGATGGTGGACGTGACCTCGACCGAGTCGGCGATGAACATCAGCCGCCAGGACCTGGCGCGCATGCCGGTGGACCAGGACCTGAAGTCGGTCGCGATGCTGGCGCCGGGCGTGGTCTCGGGCAAGTCGTCGCTGGGCGGGCAGGGCATCTCCTTCGGCGGCTCCTCGGTGGCCGAGAACGCGGTCTATATCGACGGCCTCAACGTCACCGACTTCTACAACCGAGTGGGCTTCTCCTCGGCGCCATTCGCGTTCTTCCAGGAATTCCAGGTCAAGACCGGCGGCTACTCGGTCGAGTACGGCCGCACCACCGGCGGCGTGATCAACGCGGTGACGCGTTCCGGCACCAACGACTTCCACGCCGGCGTCGAGCTTACCGCCGAGCCCAGCGCCTGGGGCGCGAGCGGCAAGGACTACTACCTCGCCAACGGCGACCCGTACATCATCTCCAGCCACGACGGCGGCACCCACAACAAGCTCAATGTGTGGGGCTCGGGCGCAATCGTGAAGGACCGCCTGTTCTTCTTCGGCATGTACGAGGCGCGCGACAACCGCGCCTTCAGCACCAGCGACGACGGCTCCACCTTCAACAACGGCAAGGCGGACGACGGCTTCTGGGGTGGCAAGCTCGACTGGCAGATCACCGACAACCACAGCCTGTCGCTGCTGGGCTTCTCGGACAGCAACCAGAACGTCGCCGACGTCTACCGCTACGACTACCTCACCGGTACGCGCGGCAGCCAGACCAACACCATCTTCACCGACACCGGTGGCGACAACTACGCGCTGACCTACAACGGCCACCTCACCGACACCTTCGTCATGAAGGCGATGATCGGCCGCAACACGCGCGACTACGCCAACTACAGCCAGACCGACATCGAGTGCAACCGCGTGGTGTCCGAGGCCGGCATCGCGCCGGCGGGCATCCCGCTGGGCTGCACCACCAACTCGGCGGTGGAATCGCGCGAGGACGAGCGCAAGGCCGGCCGCCTGGACTTCGAGTGGACCCTGGGCGACCACCTGCTGCGCTTCGGCCTGGACCGCGAGGAGAACACCTCCGATTACGAGCGCAAGTATCCCGGCCCGGGCGGCTACTACTACAACGTCTACAAGACCACCCCGGGCGCCACGCTGGTGAACGGTGGCCAGGTGCCGGCAGGCACCACCGCCTATGTGCGCGCGCGCCGCTACGAGATCGCCGGCACGTTCGAGACCGACAACTCGGCGTATTACCTGGAAGACAACTGGTCGGTCACCCCGAACCTGCTGCTCAACCTTGGCCTGCGCCTGGAAGCGTTCGACAACAAGGACTCGGAAGGCCGCAGCTACATCAAGATGGACGACATGGTCGCCCCGCGCTTCGGCGCGTCGTGGGACATCAAGGGCGACGGCACGATGAAGCTGTTCGGCAACGTCGGCCGCTACTTCCTGCCGGTGGCCAACGTCATCAACATCAAGCAGGCCGGCGGCCTGCTCGACGAGCGCACCTACTACGCGCTGGCCGGCTGGGAGACCCGCGAGCTCAACGGCTCGCAGTACCAGGTGCCGGTGCTCGGCGCGCAGATCGGCCCGGTGGATGACTCACAGGGCGACGGCACGGTCGGCGACCTGCGTTCGGAAGTGGATCGCGACATGGATCCGGTCTACCAGGACGAGGCGATCCTGGGCTTCCAGCAGTCCATCAACGAAGCCTGGTCGTATGGCGTGCGCGGCATCTACCGCAAGCTGCACAACGCCATCGACGACATGGAGATCAGCGCCACCGGCGCCTGCGGGCCGGACGGCTACATCGGCTGGGTGATGGCCAACCCGGGCAAGAAGGTCACCGTCTGGGGCGACACCGACTGCGATGGCAGCGCCGATGGCTGGGTCACCGTGGACACCGCGAAGGAAGGTTGGGCGATGTATCGCCAGGACGGCGTGGACGCCGACGGCGATCCGATCATGACCTACATCGGCCAGCGGGGCTGGGAGAAGCCCAAGCGCGACTACAAGGCGCTGGAGCTGCAGCTGGACCGCGCGTGGGACGGCAAGTGGTCGATGAACGCCTCCTACACCCTGGCCTATGGCCGCGGCAACGCCGAAGGCCCGGTGAACTCGGATACCGACTTCTCCGATACCGGCCGCACCGAGAACTTCGACGACCCGTGGGTGAACTACAACGGCTACGGCTATCTCGCCAATGACCGCCGCCACCAGTTCAAGCTGCGCGGCGCCTACGCGATCACCGACAACTGGCTGGTGGGCGCGACGCTGGATGCACGTTCCGGCGGGCCGGTCACCGGCTTCGGCGTCGGCAATCCGTATGACAGCACCGTCTACCACAGCTACTACGTCTGCGTGGAGAACTGCGATTCGGACTTCTCCGGCGAGCGCGTCTACGCGCATTCCTCGCGCGGTGGCTATGGCCGCCTGCCGTGGAGCTACGAGCTGGGCGCGAGCGTGACCTGGCTGAAGTCCTTCAACGAGACCAACCTGAAGGTGAAGTTCGCCGTGTACAACCTCACCAACCAGCAGAAGAAGCTGTCGGTGAACCAGGAGTACGAAGGCGCGGTGGGCAGCCCGAACGAGCTGTTCCTGTATCCGGAAAGTTTCCAGGCGCCGCGTTACGCGCAGCTGGTGGTGTCGCTGGATTATTGATGGGGACGCAAGGCCGGCGGACGCGCTATCGTCCGTCGGCCCTGCCTTGTGGGAGACCGCATTGAAACTGCCTGCTCGCGCCGCATGGCTGGCGCTGCTCGTGCTGCCCTTCGCTCACGCGGCGACGCCGGAGCGCGACACCGCCGCCTACGACCGCCTGTTCGATCAGGCCATGGCGCAGTACCAGCTGCCGGGCTTGGCGGTCGGGGTGATCGAGGACGGGCAGGTGGTGTACCGGCGTACCGCCGGCGAGCGCAGCGCGGGCAGCGGCGAGGCGATCGACGCGGACACGCTGTTCAAGATCGCCTCCAACAGCAAGGCGATGACCACCGGCCTGCTGGCACGGCTGGTGGACCAGGGCAAGCTGGCCTGGGACGACCCGGTCACCAAGTACCTGCCGGAATTCCGCATGTACGACCCGTGGGTGACGCGCAACATCCAGGTGCGCGACCTGCTGATCCACAACAGCGGGCTGGGCCTGGGCGCGGGCGACCTGATGCTGTGGCCGGAGCCGAATGACTTCACCCGCGCCGACATCATCGCGGGACTGGCGTATCTCAGGCCGACACATAGTTTTCGCGCGCACTACGCCTACGACAACCTGCTGTACGTGGTAGCCGGCGAGGTCGCCGCGCGCGCGGGCGGCAAGCCTTACGACCAGCTGGTGCGCGAGCAGGTCTTCGCGCCGCTGGGCATGGCGCGCTGCCAGGTGGGTGCATGGCGGCCGCGGGACATCGGCAACATCGCCCAGCCGCACATGCGCCAGGACGGCCGCAACGTGCCGGTGCGTGAGGATGGCGAGGGCGTGGCCGACGTGCCGTCGATGGCCGCCGGTGGCATCCGCTGCAGCCTGGACGACATGCTGACGTGGATGGATCGCGCCTGGCTGCGCCCGGATGCCCGGAGCCCATGGCTGTCGGACGCACAGCGCCACGCGGTGTGGTCGCTGCATACGCCGATGCCGATCAGCCAGCGCATGCGCGACTGGGACGACAACCATCTATATGGCTACGGCTACGGGTGGCGGCTGTCGGACGTGGACGGGCAGTGGAAGGTCGCGCACACCGGCACGCTGATGGGCATGTATTCGTCGCTGGTGCTGCTGCCGGACCGCCGCAGTGGCTTCGTGATCCTCATCAATGGCGACGGCGAAGCCGCGCGCACCGCGCTGGGCGAGGCGTTGCAGAAGCACCTGCTGGGCGCCGATGCGAGGTTCGACGTGGCCTACTACGCCGCCGCGATGGCGCGTGACGACGCCAAGCCGAAGCCGCCGGCCGCCCGCAAGCCCGATACCGCCGACCGCCAACCGGTGGCGGCGCGTGCCGCTGCCGCGCGCAGTGGCATCTATCGCGATCCCTGGTTCGGCGAAGTGCGGCTGTGCGCGGTCGATGGCGCGCTCAGCTTCGTCGCCGAGCGCTCGCCGTTGCTGCGCGGCAAGGTGATGCAGTCCGGCGGGCGCTGGCTGGTGGACTGGGACGACGCCAGCGTCGACGCCGAGCCATGGCTGGATTTCGATTCCGATGCGCAGGGACGTGCGACGATGCACCTGAAGGCGATCGATCCCGACGCGGACTTCAGCTACGACTATGGCGACCTGGAATTCCATCGCAGCGGCGCTTGCTCTTAGCCTGGCCTCGACGCTCGCCGGCGCGGCGACGCCGACGCTATCGCCGGCCCGCGATGCCGCCGAGGCCGGCATGGTCGATGTCAGCACGTTGGCGCCCGGCCTGCGGATCGACATGCGTTATGCGGGCGCGGACAACTTCACCGGGCATCCGGTGGCGGGTTACGCCGCGCCCACCTGCCTGCTGCTGCGCCCCGCGGCCGAAGCACTGGCACGCGTGCAGGCCCGCCTGCGCGCCAGCCACGAGACGCTGCACATCTACGACTGTTACCGCCCGGTACGCGCGGTGCATGCGTTCGTGACCTGGGCGTCCGACCTGCAGGACCAGTCGACCAAGGCGGTGCACTACCCGCGCGTGGAGAAATCGGCGCTGATCCCGGATTACATCGCCGACCACTCCGGCCACAGCCGGGGCGCCACGATCGACCTGACCCTGGCCGAATGCCGACAAGGTGCCTGCCAGCCGCTGGACATGGGCACCGACTTCGACCTGTTCGATCCCCGCGCGCACACCGATTCGCCGGAAGTCAGCGCCGCGCAGCGCGAACGTCGCCAGCGCCTGCTGAAGGCGATGGCGGCCGAAGGTTTCGTCAACTACCCGCTGGAGTGGTGGCACTTCACCTTCCTTCCCGAGCCGACGCCGGATACTGCCTACGACTTCCCGGTGAGATAGCGGCGTGAGCGACCTGCAGCACTTCATCGACATTCCCTGCCCGTACTGCGGCGAGTGGATCGGCATCGTGGTGGATGGCTCGGTGGACGCACAGTCCTACGTGGAGGACTGCCAGGTCTGCTGCCGCCCGATCCAGATCCACGTCGGGATCGGCGAGGACGGAGAGCCCGAGGTACGCGCGCTGTCCCAGGACGAGGGCTGAGCCCGGGCGGCAGGCGCGGCGGCCCGTCTAGAATGGCGCGGCCCCCATCCGCTTTCTGGAGTCCCATGAATCTCCCGCTGCACTTCGGCCTGCTCGGCTCGCTCGAAGCCGGACTGATCGCCCTGCTCGTCGGCCTGGGCGTTTACTGGGTCTCGCAGGCACTGTGCCGGCGCGCCGGCCTGTCGTTGGGACATTCGGTGGGCTGGGCGTGCCTGGCGGCGATCGCGCTCTCGGCTGGCTGGGATATCTGGAATCTTTTCTATACCAGCATCGTGCGCCTGGAATCGCCGCTGTACGCGCGGCTCGCGCTGCAGAGCATCCACGATCCGGACCAGCTGGGCGGGCGCGTGGTGCTCGAAGTGGCCGGTGCACTCGCCGGTGTCGGACTGGGTTGGCGTTTGTTCAGTGCCGCGCACGCCGCCGACAACGTTGCCGATTCGTAAAGCCGGCGAACGCAGTTCTCGCTTTTCGACATCGCTGAACCGATGTCTTACGGGCTCGTGATGCCGCGTTAATCAATGCCAAGCGCGTCTCGTCGCGCGATAGGTTAACGCGGCGTCGAATGCGCGATCGCCGCGCAATCGCGGTTCATCGGTGCTGACTAGGGTGGGTTCCATGCGCGGCAACACCGCGTATTTCCCCGAATCAGGAGAACCACCCCATGAACAACCGCAAGCCCCTGTTCGTCGTGTCCACCGTCCTGGCCGCCGCGCTCGCGCTCCCGGCCTTTGCCCAGAGCGCCCAGTCCGGCGCTGCCGCGCAGCAGGGCGGGGGCGGCGGTGGACAGACCTGGGCCAGCGTCGATACCGACAGCGATGGCGCGATCAGCAAGCAGGAGGCGCAGGTCAACGCCGGCCTCTCGCAGATCTTCGACCAGGCTGACGGCAATGCCGATGGCAAGCTGACCCCGGACGAATACAAGGCCTTCGTGGCCAAGCAGCAGGATGGTGCCAACAGCGCC
This sequence comes from Lysobacteraceae bacterium UBA6001, assembly GCA_002429615.1. Taxonomy (GTDB): domain Bacteria; phylum Pseudomonadota; class Gammaproteobacteria; order Xanthomonadales; family Xanthomonadaceae; genus Stenotrophomonas_A. The sequence continues at coordinate 2,221 of DJAN01000230.1, read as the reverse complement.
GCCCCGCAGCAGCAGAACTGAGCCCCCCGTCGCGGCTTTGTGTCGCGACAACCCAGGCGGGAGCCTTCGGGCTCCCGCCTTTCCTTTGCCCGCTACAATGCGGGCATGGCTATCTTGCAGACACGCGACACCGGCATCGGCCTGGTGGGGTTCGACGGCGACGACACGCTCTGGAAGAGCGAGGATTACTACCGCGCCGCCGAGGCCGAGTTCGAATCCATCGTCGGCCGTTACATCGACCTGGGCGACCCCCGCACCCTCGGCCACCTGCTCACGGTGCAGCGGCGCAACCTCAAGATCTTCGGCTACGGCGTCAAAGGCATGGTGCTGTCGATGATCGAGGCCGCCATCGAGATGACCGACCGCCGCATCGACACGCGCGACATCGAGCGCATCGTCGAGATCGGCCGCGACACGCTGCAGCATCCGGTGGATGTGCTGGTAGGCGTGCGGGAAGCGGTGACGGAGATTGCCCGCGACTACCACGTCGTGCTGATCACCAAGGGCGACCTGTTCCACCAGGAACGCAAGATCGCCCAGTCCGGCCTGGCCGACCTGTTCCCGCGCATCGAGATCGTCTCGGAGAAGGATCCGCGCACCTATGCGCGGGTGCTGGCCGAGTTCGCGCTGCCGGCCTCGCGTTTCGCGATGGTCGGCAATTCGTTGCGCTCGGATGTCGAGCCGGTGCTGGCGCTGGGTGGCTGGGGCATCCATACCCCGTATGCGCTGACCTGGGCCCATGAAGCCGAACACGGCGTCGATGCGAACTCGCCGCGCCTGCGCGAAGTGCCGCATCCACGCGAATGGCCGCAGGCGGTGCGGGCGCTGGACCAACTCGCGCGCGACGGCGCGGCATAAGCAGCATGCGCGCGGCGGCCTTCGTGTTGTTGCTCGCCGGCGGGTTGGCCGCGCCGACGGTCATGGCGCAGGCTGCCGCGACGCGCACGGAGCCGGCCTCGGCCTATGCCACCGGCGACGCCTGGCTCGACCGCCAGCTCGACGACATCGACGCCTACGCACGCCGCTATCCCGCCAGTTTCCTCGACGAGGTCGCGCGTTATCTCGATGTGCGCCGTGGTTACGCGGAGGCGGTGTTGAAGGCCTCCGGCTGGCGCGCGGGCGATCTCTACTTCGCCTGTGCCTGGGCGCAGGCCACCCGGCAGCCGTGCCGGGTGCTGGTGCGTGAACGCAGCAATGCGCCCGGCTGCACCTGGCAGGCGGTACTGGCCGCCCAGGGCGAGCCGGACAACCTGGCTTATCGCCAGGTGCGCCACGCGCTGGTGGACAGCTACGACCGCTGGGATCGTCCGATCGTGCTCGACGCGCGCCTGCACGAGCAGCTCGGCGACGCCGCGCAACGGCTGGAACGTGCCCGTGCCGCGCATGCCCCGGCCGGCAGCGACAAGACACCCTGAAGCGCGGCTACCGGTTTTGCTGCTGTGCGGCTGGCCGGCGCGGGGCTGGCTCGGCGAAAATGCCGGGGCCGGCAACGGGCCGGCGCTTCGTTCGTGTATGCCATGACCGGTAAGTCCTTCGTCAGCTCCGACCACATCCGCAGCCGCTTCGCCCAGGCCATGTCCGACATGTACCGGCTGGAGGTGCCGCTGTATGGCGAGCTGATGTCGCTGGTGGCGCAGGTCAACGCGCAGGTGCTGGCCGACGACCCGGCCCTGGCGCAGCGCCTGGACCGCAACGACGAGCGCGCGCGCCTGGACCTGGAGCGGCACGGCGCCATCCGCGTCGGCAGCGCGGAGGAGCTGTCGATGCTGCGCCGGCTGTTCGCGGTGATGGGCATGCATCCGGTGGGCTACTACGATCTGTCGGTGGCCGGCGTGCCGGTGCATTCGACCGCGTTCCGTCCGGTCGATGCCGCCGCGCTGGCGCGCAATCCGTTCCGTGTGTTCACCTCGCTGCTGCGCCTGGAGCTGATCGAGGATGCCGCGCTGCGCGCGCAGGCCGCCGACATCCTCGCGCGTCGTGACATCTTCACCGCCGGCGCGCGCGCGTTGATCGAACAGGCCGAGCGTGACGGTGGCCTGGACGCGGCCGATGCCGACCGCTTCGTTGCCGAAGCGCTGGAGACCTTCCGCTGGCACAGCGATGCCACCGTGCCGCTGCCCACCTATCACGCGCTGCACGATGCGCATCGGCTGATCGCCGACGTGGTCAGCTTCCATGGGCCGCATATCAACCACCTCACGCCGCGCACGCTGGATATCGA
>DJAN01000008.1 GCA_002429615.1 Lysobacteraceae bacterium UBA6001 | reverse complement strand
CCATGGCGCCAACGGTCCCGGAAGGCGGATGCCCCCGATGTCCCGACGGTTTCCCATGGCGGAGGGAAGATCAAACACCGGACAAAAAGAAACCCGCCGTTGGGCGGGTTTCTTTTCGCGGAGCCTGATCGGTGATCAGTCGCCCTGCTGCTTCTGCATGTGTTCCCAACGCTCCTGCGCGTCGATCGTGCGCTCGGCGGTCAGGCGCGCTTCCAGGCGCTCCAGGCCGATCTCCTCGCCCGTATCCACGCAGTAGCCGTAATCACCGGCTTCCAGGCGCTTGAGGGTGCTGTCGATCTTGCCGATCAGCTTGCGGTAACGGTCGCGGGTACGCAGTTCCAGCGAGTTCTCGGTCTCGCGGGTGGCACGCTCGGCTTCGTCGCCGATGTCACGCACTTCCTCGCGCAGGTTCTCGATGGTCTGCTTGGATTCCTCGACCAGGTCGTTGCGCCACTGCTGCAGACGCTGGCGGAAGTACTCCTGCTGCAGCGGGCTCATGTACTCCTCGTCCGCGGCAGGCTTGTAGCCCTTAGGCAGCACCGGACGGCCGGTGGATTCATCGGTGGTGTATTCGACGACCTTGTACTTGGTACGCGGCGCCGGGCTCGGCGCACGCGACACGACGGCCACGGCGACCTTGCCGGTCGGGCGGGTCGCCACCGGCTTGGCCGGGGATTCAGTCTTGGTGGGGGTCTTGGCTGAAGATTTCGAAACGGGCACGGGATTCTTGGCTTGCGGGGTCGGCGCCGTTGCCACGGCCGGCTTCGCCGGAGCCGCCTTCGGGGCGGGGGCAGCTGCAGGCTGGGGCGCGGGTTTGACCGGAACAGTCTTGGCCGGAGCCGGCTTGGCAGCCGTCTTCGGTGCGGGGGTTTTTGCAGCGGGCTTGGGTGCAGGCTTGGCGACGGCCTTGGCCACCGGCTTGGCCGGCGCCTTCGGGGCCGGCGCGCTGGCCGCCTTCTTCGCCACCGGCTTCGGGGCGGGCTTGGCGGCCGTCTTCTTCACGGGCGTCTTGACCGGCGCTGCCTTCTTGGCGGGCACGGCCTTCTTCGCGGGGGCGGCTTTCTTCGCCACGACCTTCTTCGCGGCGGGCTTGGCCACCGGCTTCTTGGCCGCCGTCTTCGCAGCCTTCGCGACCGGCTTGGCGGCGGTCTTGGCCGCTGCCTTCTTCACAACAGGCTTGGCGGTTTTCTTGGCGGCCTTGACGGCCTTCTTTGCAGGTTTTTTAGCAGCCACGAAACGCTCTTCCTTGGTTCCCCCGGGGCCCGGGAAAGCGGGCCTTTATAACGTACACCATCGGGAGGGGCAACCTCGCATTAAGGCCGTTGGCATATGATGAACGCCGTGATCGCCCGACTGCTCATCGCCCTGCTGCGCTTCTACAAGCGCTTCGTCAGTCCGCTGCTCGGACCGCGCTGCCGCTTCGCGCCCAGCTGTTCGGAATACGCCATGACCGCCATCGCCCGCCACGGGGCGCTGCGCGGCAGCTGGCTGGCAGCGCGCCGCGTGGGCCGCTGCCACCCCTTCCATCCCGGCGGTTTCGACCCGGTTCCCGAGGTCGAGACGCCGCCTTCTTGCCGCTGCACAGGAAAAACGCCATGACCCGTACGCTGATCGTCAATGCCCGCCTGGTCAACGAGGGCCGCCAGTTCGATGCCGACCTGCGCATCGGCGAGGACGGCCGCATCGCCGAGATCGGCCCGCAGCTGTCCGCCGCGCCGGGCGAGACCGTGGTCGACGCCGCCGGCCGCTGGCTGCTGCCCGGCATGATCGACGACCAGGTCCACTTCCGCGAACCCGGCCTGACCCACAAGGGCGATGTCGCCACCGAGTCGGCCGCGGCGGTGGCCGGCGGCCTGACCAGCTTCATGGACATGCCCAACACCAACCCGCCGACGCTCAACGCGGCGGCGCTGCAGGCCAAGTACGACATGGCCGCCGGCCGCGCCTGGGGCAACTACGGTTTCTACCTCGGCGCCAGCAACGACAACCTGGCCGACATCCAGAAGCTGGACCCGAAGACCGCGCCGGGCATCAAGGTGTTCATGGGCGCCTCGACCGGCAACATGCTGGTGGACAACCCGGAAACGCTGGACGCGATCTTCCGCGACGCGCCGACCCCGATCATCACCCACTGCGAGGACACGCCGACCATCGACGCCACCATGAAGGCGTACGTGGAGAAGTACGGCGACAACCTCACCGCCTCGATGCACCCGGACATCCGTTCGCGCGAAGCCTGCCTGAAGTCCTCGCAGCTGGCGGTCTCGCTGGCCAGGAAGCACGGCACCCGCCTGCACGTGCTGCATATCTCGACCGCCGACGAGCTGGCGCTGTTCACGCCCGGCCCGATCGAAGGCAAGCGCATCACCGCTGAAACCTGCATCCACTTCCTGCGCTTTGATCGCGCCGATTACGAACGCCTCGGCAACCTGATCAAGTGCAACCCGTCGATCAAGGACGCCAGCGACCGCGAGGCGCTGATCCGCGCCCTGGCCGAGGACGTGATCGACGTACTCGCCACCGATCACGCCCCGCATACCTGGGAAGAGAAGCAGAAGCCCTACGCGCAGGCGCCGTCCGGCCTGCCGCTGGTGCAGTACGCGCTGGTCGCGGCGCTGGAGCTGGTGCACGAAGGCCGCCTGCCGATCGAGAAGATCGTGCACAAGTTCGCGCATGCGCCGGCGCTGCTGTTCAACGTGGCCGAGCGCGGCTTCCTGCGCGAGGGCTACTGGGCCGACCTGGTGCTGGTGGACGACACGCCGTTCACCGTGAAGCGCGAGGACGTGCTGTCCAAGTGCGGCTGGTCGCCGTTCGAGGGCACCACCTTCCGCTCGAAGATCGGCTCGACCTGGGTCAACGGCCAGCAGGTGTGGGACGGCGCGAAGCTGGTCGGCACGCCGCAGGGCCAGCGCCTGCGGTTCGACCGCTGATGCCGGTGGCGTCGCGTGTCGCCGGCTGGCTGCTGCTGGCCGGCAGCGCCCTGCCCGGCCTGGCCATGGCCCAGGCCGCCGATAACCGCGTGGTGTTTCCCGCCAGCGCGTCGCAGGGCGCGCTGGTGATCGGCAAGGTGCCACCGGGCAGCCAGGTCGAATATGCCGGGCGGCAGCTGCGGGTCAGCGATTACGGCAGCGTGGTGTTCGGCATCGGTCGCGATGAGAAGGGCCCGCTGAGCGTGCAGGTGACGCCGCCGGGCGGCCCGCGCACAGCCACCTCGATCACGGTGACGCCGCGCGACTGGCCGACCGAGCAGGTCAATGGTGTGCCGCCGAAAACGGTGAACCCGCCGCCGGAGATCGCCGCGCGTATCCAGCGCGAGCAGGCGCAGGTCACCGCGGCCCGGGCGCGCGACGATGCGCGGCCGGACTTCGCCCAGGCGTTCGTGTGGCCGGTGCAGGGCCGGATCAGTGGCCGCTTCGGCAATGCGCGCGTATACAACGGGCAGCCGGGCGCGGGGCATTCGGGCATGGATATCGCCGTGCCGACCGGCACGCCGGTGAAGGCGCCGGCGGCGGGCGTGATCACCTTCGCCGCGCCGGATCTGTATCTCACCGGCGGCACCGTGCTGCTGGATCACGGGTTCGGCGTGAGCTCCAACTTCCTGCACCTGTCGCGGATCGACGTGAAGGTGGGGGATCGGGTGCAGCAGGGCCAGGTGATCGGCGCGGTCGGCGCGACCGGGCGCGCGACCGGCCCGCACCTGCATTGGGGCATGAACTGGTTCGATGTGCGCATCGATCCGCTGCTGGTGCTGGAGCGGAGCAAGGCTGTGCCGTAGGCGCGGCTGTTCTTTGTGGGAGGGGCCTTGGGGCGCCGCGAACGGTGGGATCACGGTCGCGGCTGAAGCCGCTCCTACAGGGTGA
>DJAN01000004.1 GCA_002429615.1 Lysobacteraceae bacterium UBA6001 | reverse complement strand
TACGGCCCAGCCGGTCGAACCGCTGGACGTGGCCAAGATCACGGCTCTCGGGGCGGTCTTCGGCCTGACCCGCGCCGAGACGGCGGTGCTGTTGCACCTGACCGCCGGCGCCACGCCCAAGGACATCGGCCGCAAGCTGGATATGTCGATCCATACCGTGCGGGCGCACCTGCGCTCGATCTGCATGCGGATGGGCGTCAAGGGCATCAACGGCGCCCTGCGGCTCAGTTTCCAGATGAGCTGACGCGCGGATCAGACGTCCAGGTCGGCGACGGCGAAGCGGGCGTTTTCCTGGATGAACTGATAGCGGGCCTCGGCCTTGCGGCCCATCAGGCGCTCGACCAGATCCTCGATCTCTTCCTCGCTGTCGGGCAGGGAGACGCGCGCCAGGGTCCGCTTCTTCGGATCCATGGTGGTCTCTTTCAGCTGAGAGGCCATCATCTCGCCCAGGCCCTTGAAGCGGGTCACGCTGACCTGGCCCTTCATCTTGTCGCGCGCGATCTTGTCCAGCAGCGAGGTCTTCTCCTCCTCGTCCAGCGCGTAGAACACCTGCTTGCCCACGTCCACGCGGAACAGCGGCGGCATCGCCACGAACACATGGCCCGCCGCCACCAGCGAGGGGAAGTGCCTGAGGAACAGCGCGGTCAGCAGGGTGGCGATATGCAGGCCGTCGGAGTCCGCGTCGGCCAGGATCACCACCTTGCCGTAGCGCAGGCCGTCGATCTCTTCCTTGCCCGGGTCGCAGCCGATCGCGATCGCCAGGTTGTGCACTTCCTCCGAGCCCAGCACGCTGCCGGAGGACACTTCCCAGGTGTTGAGGATCTTGCCGCGCAGCGGCAGGATCGCCTGGAAATCCTTGTCACGCGCCTGCTTGGCCGAGCCGCCGGCCGAGTCACCTTCCACCAGGAACAGCTCGGTGCGCGACAGGTCCTGGCTGATGCAGTCGGCCAGCTTGCCCGGCAGCGCCGGGCCCTGGGTGACCTTCTTGCGGACGATCTGCTTTTCGGTCTTCAGGCGCGCGCTGGCGCGCTCGATGGCGATCTGCGCGATCTTCTCGCCGATCTCCACGTTCTGGTTGAGCCACAGGCTGAAGGCGTCGTGCGCGGCGCCTTCGATGAAGCCGGCGGCCTGGCGCGAGGACAGGCGCTCCTTGGTCTGGCCGGAGAACTGCGGGTCGGTCATCTTCAGGCTGAGCACGAAGGCGACGCGGTCCCACACGTCTTCCGGCGCCAGCTTCACGCCGCGCGGCAGCAGGTTGCGGAAGTCGCAGAACTCGCGCAGCGCGTCGGTCAGGCCCGAACGCAGGCCGTTGACGTGGGTGCCGTGCTGGGCGGTCGGGATCAGGTTGACGTAGCTCTCCTGCACCAGCTCGCCTTCCGCGACCCAGGCCACGGCCCAGTCCACCACCTCGGTGTCCTTCTTCAGGCTGCCGACGAACAGGTCGGCCGGCAACAGTTCGCGACCGGCCAGCTCGCCCTTGAGGTAATCGCGCAGGCCGTCCTCGAAGTACCAGCGGTCCTGCTCGCCGGTCGCTTCGTCGAACAGCTTCACGGTCAGGCCCGGGCACAGCACCGCCTTGGCGCGCAGCAGGTGGCGCAGGGCGCGCGCGTTGATCTTCGGCGTGTCGAAATACTTCGGGTCGGGCCAGAAGCGCACGCGGGTGCCGGTGTTCTTCTTGCCCACCGTGCCGACCACTTCCAGCGGCGTGGCGCGGTCGCCATCGCGGAAGGTGATGCGGTGTTCGCTGCCATCGCGGCGGATGTGCACCTCGACCAGCTTGGACAGCGCGTTGACCACGCTCACGCCCACGCCATGCAGGCCGCCGGAGAAGGTGTAGTTGCGGTTGTTGAACTTGCCGCCCGCGTGCAGGCGGGTGAGGATCAGCTCCACGCCGGGAATCTTCTCTTCCGGGTGGATGTCCACCGGCATGCCGCGGCCGTCGTCGGACACCTCGCAGCTGCCATCCTTGTAGAGGGTGACCTCGATGGTGCGGGCGTGGCCGGCCAGCGCCTCGTCGACCGAGTTGTCGATGACTTCCTGGGCTAGGTGGTTCGGCCGCGCGGTGTCGGTATACATGCCGGGCCGGCGTTTGACCGGGTCCAGGCCGGAGAGGACTTCGATGTCGGCGGCGTTGTAACGGGTGTTCATGCAGCTCGCGATGGCGTGAGACGAGGCGCAAGTGTGCGGTCTGCGGAGGGTTTTTGCACGCCCATGCCCGGCATTCAGTGCGCGGCCGGTCGCCGCTGGCTACCCTTTGCCTTGTCATCCATGCCTTGTGGCCCCACTTACGGGGGCAAGGTGCAGCCGACAGGAGATCTGCGATGAAGACCCGTCACATTCTGATGCTGGCCGCCGGCGTCGCCGCGCTGGCCGCCATCCCGCTCGCCATGGCCCAGCAGAAGGGCGGCCAGACCGAGGCGCTGGACAAGCGCGGTGCCGAAGCCCAGCAGACCGCCGATGCCCAGGCCCAGGCGGAAGTCGACGCGCGCGCCCAGCGCCGCGCCGCCGCCGCCGCGCAGAAGGACCGCGCGGTGAAGGAAGGCAAGGTCGGCGCCAAGGAAGAGGAAGAGGAAAAGCCGCTGCGCTGATCCCGCCGTGGAACGCATGCCAGACGCCCCGGCGCAGGCCGGGGCGTCTGTTTTTTTATGAGACCGTCGCGCGCAGTGCTTGGGCAAAGCGCCGGCAACCTGTAAACTATGGCTTTCCGGGAGGCCTTGAGCCATGACCCCCCTGATCTTCGTTACCGGCGGTGTAGTGTCCTCGCTTGGCAAGGGCATCGCCGCCGCTTCGCTTGCGTCCATCCTCGAAGCACGTGGCCTGAAGGTCACGATGATGAAGCTGGACCCCTACATCAACGTCGACCCGGGCACGATGAGCCCGTTCCAGCACGGCGAGGTGTACGTCACCGACGACGGCGCCGAGACCGACCTGGACCTGGGGCACTACGAGCGCTTCGTCCGTACCCGCCTGTCGCGCAAGAATTCGGTCACCACCGGCCGCATCTACGAGAACGTGATCCGCAAGGAGCGCCGCGGCGACTACCTCGGCGCCACCGTGCAGGTCATTCCGCACATCACCGATGAAATCCGCCGCTGCATCGACGAGGCCACCGCCGGCTTCGACGTGGCGCTGGTCGAGATCGGCGGCACCGTGGGCGACATCGAGTCGCTGCCGTTCCTGGAGGCGATCCGCCAGGTGCGTACCGAGCGTGGCGCCGAGAAGGCGATGTTCATGCACCTCACCCTGGTGCCTTACATCGCCGCCGCCGGCGAGCTGAAGACCAAGCCGACCCAGCACTCGGTGAAGGAGCTGCGTTCGATCGGTATCCAGCCGGACGTGCTGCTGTGCCGTTCCGAGCAGCCGGTACCGGATTCGGAGCGTCGCAAGATCGCGCTGTTCACCAACGTCTCCGAGCGCGCGGTCATCAGCGCCGCCGATATCGACGTGCTGTACGGCATGCCGCTGGAACTGCACCGCCAGGGCCTGGACGAGATCGTCATCGACCAGTTCAAGCTGCGCGACAAGGCCGGCCCGGCCGACCTGTCGGAATGGGCGGCGGTGGTCGATGCGGTGAAGCATCCGCTGGACGAGGTGACCATCGCGGTGGTCGGCAAGTACGTGGACCACCAGGATGCGTACAAGTCGGTGGGCGAGGCGCTCAAGCACGGCGGCCTGCGCCAGCGCACCAAGGTCAACCTGAAGTGGCTGGAAGCGCAGGACCTGGAAGGCACGGACATGGCGGCGCTGGCCGACGTGGACGGCATCCTGGTGCCGGGCGGCTTCGGCGACCGTGGCTTCGAAGGCAAGGTGTTGACCTCGCAGTACGCCCGCCAGACCGGCGTGCCGTACTTCGGCATCTGCTACGGCATGCAGGCGGCGGTGGTGGATTTCGCCCGCCATGTGGCCAGCCTGGAAGGGGCCAACAGCACCGAGAACGACCGCCAGTCGCCGAACCCGGTGATCGGCCTGATCACCGAATGGCGTACCGCCGCCGGTGAGGTGGAGAAGCGCGACGAGAAGTCCGACCTGGGCGGCACCATGCGCCTGGGCCTGCAGGAGCAGCGCCTGAAGCCGGGCACGCTGGCGCGCGAGCTGTACGGCAAGGACGTGGTCGCCGAGCGCCACCGCCACCGTTATGAGTTCAACAACCGCTATCGCACGCAGCTGGAGGACGCCGGCCTGGTGATCGCCGCCAAGTCGATGGACGACACCCTGGTGGAGATGGTGGAGCTGCCGCGCGAGACCCATCCGTGGTTCCTGGCCTGCCAGGCGCACCCGGAGTTCCTGTCCACCCCGCGCGACGGGCATCCGCTGTTCATCGGCTTCATCCGTGCCGCGCGTGAGCGCAAGGCGGGTGGCAAGCTGTTGAAGGAAGCCCGGGCCTGACCCATATAAGGCCTGTCCCGCGTGGCGGGGCAGGCCGGCCAAATCCAACGGGCGTGCCTTTCAATGCCCGAATTCCCAGGAGTGTCGTGATGAAACTGTGTGGCTTCGAAGTGGGGCTGGACCAGCCGCTGTTCCTGATCGCCGGCCCGTGCGTGGTCGAGTCGATGCAGCTGCAGCTGGACGTTGCCGGCCGGCTGAAGGAGATCACCGGCAAGCTCGGCATGAACTTCATCTTCAAGTCCAGCTTCGACAAGGCCAACCGCACGTCGGGCAATAGCTTCCGTGGCCCGGGCCTGGAAGAGGGCCTGAAGGTGCTGGCCGAGGTGAAGAAGCAGATCGGCGTGCCGGTGCTGACCGACGTGCACGAGTACACCCCGATGAACGAGGTGGCCGCGGTGGTCGACGTGCTGCAGACGCCGGCCTTCCTGGTGCGCCAGACCGACTTCATCCGCAACGTGTGTTCGGCCGGCCTGCCGGTAAACATCAAGAAGGGCCAGTTCCTGTCGCCGTGGGACATGAAGCCGGTGGTGGAGAAGGCCAAGTCGACCGGCAACCAGGACATCATGGTCTGCGAGCGCGGTGCGTCCTTCGGCTACAACAACCTGGTGAGCGACATGCGCTCGCTGAGCGTGATGCGCGATACCGGTTGCCCGGTGGTGTTCGACGCCACCCATTCGGTGCAGCTGCCGGGCGGGCAGGGCACCAGCTCCGGTGGCCAGCGCGAATTCGTGCCGGTGCTGGCGCGTGCGGCGGTGGCGGTGGGTGTTTCCGGCCTGTTCGCCGAGACCCATCCGGATCCGAGCAAGGCACTGTCCGATGGTCCGAATGCGTGGCCGCTGGACAAGATGGAAGCCCTGCTGGAGACGCTGCTGGCGTTGGATTCCATCACCAAGAAGAATGGGTTCATCGAGTCCACGCTCTGATTGCACCGCCGGGGATTTACCGCAAAACGGCCGCCTTCAAGGTGGCCGTTTTGTTTTCCGGGTCTGATGGTTTGTCGCTGGGCGCCTGCCTTCCGCATGCGGCGGCCGGGGGGTAGCCCCTATCGGGACACGCCAAAAGCCGCCATCCATGGCGTTGGGCTCGAGTGGCGGCATCCTGCCGCCACACGGTCCCGATAGGGGCTACCCCCCGGCC
>DJAN01000005.1:3318-3504 GCA_002429615.1 Lysobacteraceae bacterium UBA6001 | reverse complement strand
CAGCCACGCGGTCGGCCCCGCGGCCAGCGCGGCAGGGGCGCTGCCGTGTTGTTCCAGCAGCATGCGCCGCGGCATGGCCGGGCCTCCGGCCAGGACCAGGGCCAGCCAGGCGTCGCACGCTTCCATGACGATATGGGCCATGCCCCGCAGCATTCCGCGCAAACGAAAACGGCGCCCTAGGGCGCC
>DJAN01000005.1:0-3106 GCA_002429615.1 Lysobacteraceae bacterium UBA6001 | reverse complement strand
ACGGCGCCCTAGGGCGCCGTTTTGCGTTCGGATCGGGGAAGGCCGTTACTGCGCGTCGGGGTGACGCACGTTGTAGCCCACCTTCACCGGCTTCACGCCTTCCATGATCAGCGCGTAGCTGACCTTGTCGAAGGTGCGGAACACCATCGCGTGCGCCGCGTACTCTTCCGGCACGCCCACCGTGGCCGCGCCGCCGGTGAAACCGTCGTCGGCGCGCGAGAAGTGCGAATGCTCGATGCGGTCGTTGACGCGGCGGCTATTGCGCCAGATCGAGAACACGGTGCCGTTGTCGATGCCTTCGCGGCTGCCGCCGGAGATGGCGATCACGTCGCGCGGGCCGCCGGAGGTGAAGGTGTCGGCCACGGCCAGCACGCGCAGTTCGGTCTCGGCGGCCTGCGGGGCCGGCGGATGCGGAATGAACTGCAAGTCGTACGGGTTGGCTTCCACCGCGATCAGGCGATCGCCGGGGCGCACTTCGCGGCCGCTGTCCTGCAGCAGCAGGGAGTTGGCCTCGACATCGCCGGACGCCACGCGGGTGATGGTGCCGACGTTGACCTGGGCCAGCTCGTAGCCGAGGAACTCATTGCGGCTGCTCGGCGCGATGAAGTCCTTCCACAGGTTGCCCATGCCCGGCGTGCTGTTGCCATTGGCTTCCAGGTCCGTGGCGTGGCGCGGCAGCGAGTAGGCCACCGTCGGGCGGACCACCGCGTAGCGCTGGCCGACCTGGGCACCCGGCAGGTTCACCACGTAGGCGACCTGGCCGGCGCTGGCACGCAGACGGTTGTCCTCGAGGCCGACCACGTAGGGCAGGCTCTTGAACTCGTCGGTGATGCGCAGGTTCTTCAGGAACGGCTCGACGTCCGCCAGCGGAATGGCGTTGATCGGCGCTTCCTGGCGCGGGCCCGGCTTGACGCCGACGCGGTCCAGGTAGGCCAGGCTCAGCACGTCACCCGGATAGATCAGGTGCGGATTGCTCACCTGCGGGTTGGCCTGCCAGATTTCCGGCCACAGCCACGGCTTCTTCAGGAACTTGCCCGCGATATCCCACAGCGTGTCGCCCTTCTTGACGACATAGGTATCCGGGTGATCGCCGGCCATTTCCACGGCAGCGGCGTAGGTCGCGACGGTCAACATCGCCACGGCGACGACCGTACGAATTCGGTTAAACATGATTGCGCTCTGCCTGATTCCCCAACAGGTTCGCGCACTATAGTTCAGATACCGGGGCGAAGCGCAAGCGTTGGCGCTAGAATTGCGACGTCTTGCCGGATTGTTCCGGCGCCCCCACCTCGGGTATCGCCATGGCCCTGCTCCCCATTCTTGAATTTCCCGACCCCCGGTTGCGCACCAAGGCGGCCCTGGTCGAACCGGCCGAGGTCACCACCCCCGGCTTCCAGACCCTGCTCGACGACATGTTCCAGACCATGTACGACGCGCCGGGCATCGGCCTGGCCGCCAGCCAGGTGGACGTCCACAAGCGCTTCATGGTCATCGACATCAGCGAGGAGAAGAACGTCCCGCAGGTGTTCATCAACCCGCAGATCACCGCCCAGGATGGCGGCCAGGTCTACCAGGAGGGTTGCCTGTCCGTGCCGGGCATCTTTGCCGACGTCACCCGCGCCGACACCATCTCCGTGCGCTACCTGGACCGCCAGGGCCAGGCGCAGGAGCTGACCACCGGCGGCCTGCTGGCGGTGTGCATCCAGCACGAGATGGACCACCTGGACGGCAAACTGTTCATCGACTACCTCTCGCCGCTCAAGCGCGAGATGGTGCGCAAGAAGCTGGCCAAGCAGCGCAAGCACGTCGCCTGACGCACGCGCAGGGGGACGGGGGCCATCGCGCGCCGGCCTCCTGGCTGGCCATCGCCCCCTGTTACCGGAGCCCCCGCCGCCCATGAGAATCGTCTTTGCCGGTACGCCGGAATTCGCCGTGCCGTCGCTGCGCGCGGCCGCCCGCCACAATGAAGTGGTGGCGGTGTACACCCAGCCCGACCGTCCCGCCGGCCGTGGCCGCGGCCTGACCCCATCGCCGGTCAAGCTCGAAGCCGTCGCGCGCGGCATTCCGGTCTACCAGCCGGACACGCTGCGCTCGCCCGAGGCGCAGGCCCAGCTGGCCGCGCTGCAGCCGGACATCATGATCGTGGTGGCCTACGGCCTGATCCTGCCGAAGAAGGTGCTGGCGATCCCGACCTACGGCTGCTGGAACGTGCATGCCTCGCTGTTGCCGCGCTGGCGCGGCGCCGCGCCGATCCAGCGCGCGATCGAGGCCGGCGACGCCGAGAGCGGCGTGTGCCTGATGCAGATGGAGGCCGGCCTGGATACCGGCCCGGTGCTGCTGGCCAAGCACACCCCGATCGGCGCGCAGGACACCGGCGGCCAGCTGCACGACCGCCTGGCCGAACTCGGCGCGCAGGTGCTGGCCGACGGCCTGGGCCTGCTGCGGGTGGGCCTGAGCCCGGTGCCGCAACCGCAGCCGGCCGACGGTGTGACCTACGCGCACAAGCTCGACAAGGCCGAAGCCCGGCTCGACTGGGCGCAGCCGGCCGAGGCGCTGGCGCGCAAGGTGCGCGCCTTCGTACCGTGGCCGGTGGCCGAGGCGATGCTGGCCGGTGAGCGGCTGCGCATCCATGGCGCGGTGGCCATCGACGAAACCCACGACCGCCCGCCCGGCAGCCTGCTGCGCGCCTCCCGCGACGGCCTCGACGTGGCCTGCGGCGAAGGCGTGCTGCGCCTGCGCGTGGTCCAGCGCGAGGGCGGCAAGCCGGTGACGGCGGCCGACTACCTCAACGCGCGCCGCGACCTCGCCGGTTTCGCCCGATGACCGCCGCTCCCGCACCCGCGCCGGCCGGCGTGGCGACCCGTGTCGCTGCCGCGCGCATCCTCGCCGCGGTGATCGGCCACGGCCGTTCGCTGAAAGCCGAGTTCGCCGCGGTGCTGCCCGGCCTGGACGAGGCGCGTGACCGCGCGCTGGTCGAGGCGATCTGTTTCGCCGTGCTGCGCCGCCGTCCCGCCTACGAGGCGGCGCTGGCGCAGTGGCTGGAACGCCCGCCGGGCCGCCGCGATGCCGACCTCAAGGGCCTGCTGCTGGTCGGCCTGGCCCAGCT
>DJAN01000001.1 GCA_002429615.1 Lysobacteraceae bacterium UBA6001 | reverse complement strand
CACCGATGCGGTGAACCTGTCCCAGCTCAAGCCGTTCGCTGATTCGTTGGGCGGCGGTGCCAAGGTCAACCCGGATGGTTCGGTGACTGGCCCGACCTACACGGTGGGCGACAAGCCGGTGACCAACGTGGGTGATGCGATCACCAATCTGGGCGATCTGATCAACAACGTCAGCGCCGACGGTATCGTCAAGCAGGACCTGACCAGCCGTGAGATCACGGTCGGTAAGGCGACCGATGGCAAGAAGATCAACCTGAAGGGTACGGCCGGCGACCGCGTGGTCACCGGTGTGGCCGACGGTGCGGTGGTCAAGGACTCGAAGGATGCGGTCAACGGCGGCCAGCTGTTTGCTGCCGAGAAGGCCAGCGCCGATGCCCTGGGTGGCGGTGCCAAGGTCAATCCGGATGGCTCGGTGACTGGCCCGACCTATAACGTGGGCGGCAAGACCGTGAACACCGTCAACAACATCACCAACGGTGCCGGCATCAAGTACTTCCGCGCCAACTCCAGCCTGGCCGATGCGGTTGCCAGCGGCATGGACAGCGTGGCGATCGGTCCGATGGCGATGGCGCAGGCGGCCAATGCCGTCGCGCTCGGCAAGGGTGCGCTGGCGGACCGTGCCAACACGGTGTCGGTCGGTGCGGCTGGCAATGAGCGCCAGGTGGTCAACGTGGCCAAGGGTACGCAGGACACCGATGCGGTGAACCTGTCGCAGCTCAAGCCGTTCGCTGATTCGCTGGGTGGTGGCTCGAAGGTGAACCCGGACGGCTCGGTGAACGGCCGCTACGTTTACAAGGCCCAGCTCAGTGGCAACACCCAGGGCGACGTCGGCTTCTCGGTCGGCGCTGGCATCCAGTGGTAATCCGTCATCCCGGGAGGCGGCCTTGCGCCGCCTCCTGGGAGTCGCACGCACATTTCGAGATACTCAAATGAACATCAAGAAGAATCTTTTCCTGCTCGGCCTGCTGTTGGCGTCGGCACCGGTGGTGACGCCGGTGGCCGCGCCGGCCGCCGCGCGCCGTTTTGCCCTGCAGGCCGACACGCTGTTCGCTTTCGGCAAGTGGAGCGAGCGTGATCTCAGTGCCGCCGGCCGGGCGCGCCTGCAGCAGGTGGCCGGTGAGCTGCTGGCTGCGGCCGAAGGCATCCGTGACGTCCAGGTCAGCGGTTACGCCGATCGCATCGGCGACGCCTCGGCCAATCTGCGCTTGTCGCAGCGTCGGGCCGAGACCGTGCGCAATGTGCTGGTGGGTTATGGCCTGCCGGCCATGGGCATCACCGCGCTGGGGCGTGGCGAATCGGTGTCGGTCACCGAATGCAGCGATTCGCTGCCGCGTCCGGCCCTGGTCGCCTGCCTGGCACCGGATCGTCGGGTGGAGATCGTGGCGCGTCCCGCGGCCTGATACCCGGGCACGTCGTCATCGAACGCGGCAGCTTCGGCTGCCGCGTTTTTTCATGCCAGCAGTTTCGACTTCTTCGGCAGCTGGTTGCGCAGGAACGCCATCTGATCGGCCAGGATGTTGCGGTTGGACAGGATCAGGTGCTCGATCCAGCTCGGCCGATACGGCACCGCCAGCAGCGGCATGCCCGCCTGCTGCGGGGTCCGGTTGCTCTTGCGCGAATTGCAGTGGAAACACGCGGTGACCACGTTCTCCCAGATGTCGCGGCCGCCCTTGGAGACCGGCATCACGTGGTCGCGGGTCAGGTGCGGCCGGCTGAACTGCTGGCCGCAGTAAAGGCACAGCTGTGCATCGCGGGCAAACAGCGCGGTGTTGGTCAGGGTGGGCGTGGGATCGAGTGCGCGGGAACGGGCATGGCCGCGCGCGGCGATGATCGGATGCAGGTCGAGCACGCTGCGCTCGCCGGTGGTGCGGCAGGTGCCGCCATGGATCTGCAGGCAGGGATCGCCCAGCGTCCAGGAAACCGCATCGCGCGCATAGAGGCAGGCGGCATCCTGCCAGTTGATCCAGTCCAGTACGCGACCGTGCGCATCCAGCGACAGCATGCGCGGCACGGTTCGGGGAAAAGTCGCGAGAGATGCCTCGGGAACCGGCGTCGGGTCGACTCCGGTGTCGATCAGATCACGTGTGTAAGTGTCTGTCTCCATCGGGAAAACAGCTTATACCCGATTGTTGACAGTTTGTGTATTCCTTCTGCGCCGATCAGTCGGCGTCAGGCGCCACAAAGCCTGCCGGCTTCTCCGCATCGCGCGAGAACAGGAACTTCTGCAGTTCGCCCTCGAGGAATGCGCGGTGCGCCGGGTCGCGCGGCGACAGGCGGTTCTCGTTGATCAGCATGGTCTGGTGCGCCAGCCAGGCGGCCCAGCCCTCCTGGCTGATCTCGGCAAACACGCGCTGGCCGATGGGGCCGGGGTAGGGCACGAAGGCCAGGCCGGGCGCTTCGCGCTGGAGGTAATGGCAGAACACGGTACGGGACATGGCGGTCAGGGGCCCAGGAGTTTGCGGATCGGCGCGGGCATGCCCAGCGCGGCGAATTCGCCGGGAGCAACCCAGCGCAGTTCGGGATTGTCGCCCACCACGCTGCCCGGAGCGACCGGTGCGATCGCCAGCGGCTGCATGTGCAGGCGGAAATGGGTGAAGACATGGATCAGGTCTGGCAGCGCTTCGGCGGCATCGAAATCGCCACGAACATGCTGCTCGAACCACTGGCGGGCGCCGGCGAGATCGTCGGCCTGCGGCAACGACCATAGCGATGACCAGATGCCGGTAGGCGGCCGCTTGTGCATCAGCAGTTCGCCGCGTGCATTGCGCAGCAGCAGGAACACCGCCGAGCGCTCGGGCACCGTCTTGCTCGGCTTGGGCGTGGGCAGCAGCTCGGTGCGCCCTTCGCGCCGCGCCACGCAATCGTCCTGAACGGGGCACAGGACGCAGGCCGGCTTGCCGCGCGTGCACAGCGTGGCACCGAAATCCATCTGCGCCTGGGTGTAGTCGGCCAGCCGCGCCGCGGGCACGGTTTCCACATGCGTCTGGGCCAACGCCCACAGCTGGCGTTCGATGGCCGGCAGGCCGGGAAAACCCTCCACGCCGTGGAAGCGCGCCAGCACGCGCTTGACGTTGCCATCGAGGATCGGGAACCGGTCGCCCCATGCCTGGCTGAGGATGGCGCCGGCGGTGCTGCGGCCGATGCCGGGCAGGGCGTGCAGGGCGTCGAAGTCACGGGGCAGATCGCCGCCGTGTTGTTCGACACAGCGCTTCGCCGCCGCATGCAGGTTGCGCGCCCGGGCGTAGTAGCCCAGGCCGGCCCACTGCGCCATCACCGCGTCGTTACTGGCGGCGGCGAGGTCCGGCAGGCTGGGGAAGTGGTGCAGGAACCGTTCGAAATACGGAATGACCGTGGCCACCTGGGTCTGCTGCAGCATGATTTCCGACAGCCACACCCGGTAAGGCGTGCGCGGATGCTGCCAGGGCAGGTCGTGGCGGCCATGCTGGTCGAACCAGGCCAGCAGGCGGTGGCTGTAGATGTCCGGCATGGCGTGGCAGCCCCCGCCCGGGTGGCGAGGGCGGGCGGTCAGGCGCCCAGCGCCTCGGGCAGCAGCGCGTCGACGAACGCTTCCGGGTCGAACACGCGCAGGTCTTCGGGGCGTTCGCCGATGCCAGCGAAACGGATCGGAATGCCGAATTCGCGGGCCAGTGCGAACACCACGCCGCCCTTGGCGGTGCCGTCGAGCTTGGTCACCACCAGGCCGGTGACGCCCACCGCCGCATGGAACTGGCGCAGCTGCGACAGCGCGTTCTGGCCGGTGGTGCCGTCGATGACCATCAGCACTTCGTGCGGCGCGGTCGCGTCGACCTTGCCGAGGACGCGGCGGATCTTGCCGAGCTCGTTCATCAGGCCGGTCTGCGTGTGCAGGCGGCCGGCGGTGTCGGCGATCAGCACATCAGTGCCGCGGGCCTTGCCGGCCTGCAGTGCGTCGAACGCCACCGAGGCGGCGTCGGCGTTCTGGCCCTGCGCGATCACGGTGACCCCGTTGCGCTGGCCCCAGGCCTGCAGCTGCGCGACCGCGGCGGCGCGGAAGGTGTCGCCGGCGGCAAGCATCAGGCCGTGGCCTTCGTCCTTGAAGCGCTTGGCGAGCTTGCCGATGGTGGTGGTCTTGCCGACGCCGTTGACGCCGACGGTGAGCACCACGAACGGCTTGGCCGCGCGGTCGATGACCAGCGGCTTGGATACCGGGCGCAGCATGCCGACCAGCTCGGCGCGCAGCGCGGCCAGCAGCGCCGGTGCATCGGCGAATTCGCGCGCCTTCATGCGCTTGCGCAGGCCTTCGACCAGCGCGGTGGTGGCCGGCACGCCGACATCGGCGGTGATCAGGGCGGTCTCGATCTCATCGAGCAGGTCGTCGTCCAGGCGCGGATTGCGCGAGAACAGGCCACCGAAGCTGCGCGCGAAGCCACTGTTGCGCAGGCGCTCACGCCAGCCGGGCTTGCCGGCCGCTGCCGGCACCGCATCGTGGGCGCCGAGGTCGACCATGTCGTCGGCGGGCGCCTGCGCGACAGCGGCAGGTTCGGCGGCGGCGACCGGCACCAGGGCCGGGGTGGCCACGGGTTCGGCGACATGAACGGCGGCGTCTTCGGCCACGGCCGCGACGGCCGGCGCGTCCTGCGGGAGCGCCTGTACCAGTTCGGCCTCGGTCACCGCTTCGCTGGCCTGGGCGGGTGCCTGCGGGAACGCCGCGGCCATCTCCTCGGCCGTGTAGTGCTGGGTCTGGGGCGCGTCCGGTGCGGCGTCCTGGGGCTTCTTGCGGCGGAAAATATTGAGCATTGGCGGGGGCTTCAAGGCAGATCGATATGCTAACACCCGGCGCCGTGGGGCCCGCGTGGACTCAAGTCCAGCGGCGGGTGGCCGATACCGATCGGGCAGGGCTGCCGTGTCGGTGGCGCGGAGGGTGAATGGACAGCTTGGGTATTTCGGCGTCGGGGATGCGGGTGGCCGCGCTGCGGCTGGATGCGAGCGCCTCGAACGTGGCGCGCCTGCCGGTCGAGGACGCTACCCGGCTCGGCGTCAGCGCGAGCGCTAGGGTGGGCGGCGGCGTGGCGGGAACGGTGGTGGAGGCGGCGTCCGACCCCGCCGCACCGGCAGGCGACCTGGTCGAGTCGCGCTCGGCGGCGCTAGCGTTCGATGCGAATGCGCGGATGTTGCGGGCGAGCGATGAGAGCGTGGGTTTCCTGCTGGACGTGATGGCCTGAGCGCGTTTCCGGGCCTGGAAGCCGCTTCTATGTGTAGGAGCGGCTTCAGCCGCGACCGCCATCTGGCAGCGCGCGGCTCCGCTCGTCGGGGCTGAAGCCCCTCCTACAAGAGGCTCAGGCACTTCCCCAAGCCCCTCCATTCCAGAGAAGCAGCCGCCCAAGGCCCGCCCGCCTCAGTGCGCCGCCAGCTCCAGCAGCAGCTTGTTGAGCCGGCGCACATAACCGGCGGGATCCTTCAGCGTATCGCCGGCCGCCAGCGCGGCCTGGTCGAACAGCACCCGCGCCAGCTCGCCGAAACGCCCGGCATCGGCTTCCGCATCCAGCCGTTCAATCAGCGGATGCGCCGGGTTGAACTCGAACACCGGCTTGGCCTCCGGCAGCTTCTGCCCGCTGGCCTCCAGGATCTGCCGCATCTGCAGCCCCAGGTCATCGCGACCGATGGCCAGGATCGCCGGCGAATCGGTCAGCCGCTGCGACACCCGCACCTCGGCCACTTCCTCGCCCAGCGCCTGCTTGATCCGCTCCACCAGCGCCTGCTTCTCCTGCGCGGCCTGTTCCTGCGCCTGCTTTTCCTCGGCGCTGTCCAGCGCGCCCAGGTCGAGGTCGCCGCGGGCGATATCCACGAACGACTTGCCGTCGAACTCGGTGAGATAGCCCATCAGCCACTCGTCGATGCGGTCGGTCAGCAGCAGCACCTCGATGCCCTTCTTGCGGAACACCTCCAGGTGCGGGCTGTCCTTGATCTGCGCGTAACTCTCGCCGGTCAGGTAATACAGCTTGTCCTGGCCCTCACGCAGGCGCGCGATGTAATCGGCCAGCGCCACGTCCTGCGCGCCATCGGTGCCGTGGGTGGAGGCGAAGCGCAGCAGCCCGGCGATCTTCTCGCGGTTGCCGTAGTCCTCGGCCGGGCCTTCCTTCAGCACCTGGCCGAACTGCTTCCAGAACGCGGCGTAGTCCTCCGGCTTGTCCTTGGCCAGCTTCTCCAGCATGTCCAGCGAACGCTTGGTCAGCGCGGCCTTCATCGAGTCGATCACTGGCCCGGCCTGCAGGATCTCGCGCGAGACATTGAGCGAAAGATCCGCCGAATCCACCACGCCCTTGATGAAGCGCAGGTACAGCGGCAGGAACTGCTCGGCCTGATCCATGATGAAAACGCGCTGCACGTAGAGCTTCAGGCCCTTGGCGGCGTCGCGGTGGTACAGGTCGTAAGGTGCGCGGCCGGGCACGTACAGCAGCGAGGTGTAGTCCAGCTTGCCCTCGACCTTGTTGTGGCTCCACGCCAGCGGGTCGGCATGGTCATGCGCCAGGTGCTTGTAGAACTCCTGGTACTCGGTGTCCTTCACCTCGCCGCGCGGTCGCGTCCACAGCGCGCTGGCACGGTTCACCGCCTCCCACTGCACCTCGGCGCCGGCGTCCTCGCCTTCGGCTTCCTTGCGCAGTTCCACCGGCAGAGCGATGTGGTCCGAATACTTCTTGATGATCCCGCGCAGGCGCCAGGCATCGGCATAGCCTTCCTCGCCGTCCTTCAGGTGCAGCACGATGCGCGTGCCGCGCTCGGGGCGCTCGATCGTGGCCACATCGAACTCGCCTTCACCGCGCGAGGACCAGTGCACGCCCTCGCTGGCCGGCAGCCCGGCGCGGCGGCTGTACACGTCGACCCGGTCGGCGACGATGAACGCGCTGTAGAAGCCCACGCCGAACTGGCCGATCAGGTGCGCGTCCTTCTTCTGGTCGCCGCTGAGGTGGGACAGGAAGTCGGCGGTGCCGGACTTGGCGATGGTGCCCAGGTGCGCGACCGCCTCCTCGCGGCTCATGCCGATGCCGTTGTCCTCGATGCTGACCGTGCGCGCGGCGGCGTCGTAATCGACGCGGATGCGCAGCTCGCCGCCGCCCTCCAGCAGCTCCGGCCGCACCAGCGACTCGAAGCGCAGCTTGTCCGCCGCGTCGGCGGCGTTGGACACCAGCTCACGCAGGAAGATCTCCTTGTTCGAGTACAGCGAGTGGATCATCAGCTGCAGCAGCTGCTTGACCTCGGTCTGGAAGCCCAGGGTCTGCGGTTGCGATTCGGTCACGGGCATGGCTCCTTGGATGCGGGCCGCAAACGCGGCGATGCCTTCCGGGTATGGGCCGGTGCCCGCATTTCAAGGCGGCGCGGTCGTGCTGGTCTATCATGCGCGGCCTGATGACCCGCCCGCCGTCCGCCATCGCCGCCATCCGTTCGCCCCTTGCCGCCGCGCGGGGTAGGGCATGAGCGTGCGCAAGGGCGAAGGGCAGGTGCGCATCATCGGCGGACGCTGGCGCAATACCCGCCTGGCCGTGCCCGACCTGGCCGGCCTGCGCCCCACCAGTGACCGCGTGCGCGAGACCTTGTTCAACTGGCTGCAGCCGGTATTGCCCGGCGCGCGCGTGCTCGACCTGTTCGCCGGTAGTGGCGCGCTGGGGCTGGAGTCGGTATCGCGGGGCGCGGCGTCGGCCTGCCTGGTCGAGCGCGATGCCGGCCTGGCCGCGCGGCTGCGCGAGCAGGTCGGCAAGCTGGGCGCGGCGGGCGAGGTGGAGGTGCAGCAGGAGGACGCGCTGCGCTGGCTGGCGCGGCCGGCCACGGCACGCTTCGATATCGCCTTCGTCGACCCGCCGTTCGCCGCCGGCCTTTGGAATCAGGTGCTTGCGGCGCTGCCGGCGCACCTCTCGGCGGAGGCCTGGCTGTACGTCGAGGCGCCCCACGATGCCGCCCCGGTGCTGCCGCCCGAATGGCACCTGCACCGCGACGGCGCCACCCGCGAAGTACGCTATGCGCTGTACCGGCGGGCCACTGTTACACTGACGCTACCTTAACGCGGTACTCCAGCATGACCGTGGCCAATCGCCGCATCGCCGTCTATCCGGGCACTTTCGACCCGATCACCAACGGCCATATCGACCTCGTCGCGCGGGCCGCCCCGCTGTTCGACAAGGTGGTGGTCGGCGTAGCGCACAGCCCCTCCAAGGGCCCGGCGCTGCCGCTGGACCGGCGCGTGGAACTGGCCCGCGAGGCGCTCGGCGGCCACGACAACATCGAGGTCCGTGGTTTCGATACGCTGCTGGCGCATTTCGTTCGCGACATGAAGGCCGGCGTGCTCCTGCGCGGCCTGCGCGCGGTGTCCGACTTCGAATACGAATTCCAGATGGCCAGCATGAACCGCCATCTGATCCCCGAGGTGGAGACGCTGTTCCTCACCCCGGCCGAGCAGTACAGCTTCATCTCGTCCTCGCTGGTGCGCGAGATCGCCCGCCTCGGCGGCGACGTGTCCGGCTTCGTCCCCGCCTCGGTGGTCGAAGCGCTCCGCCAGGTGCGCGCCTCGCGCGCCCAGGCTTGAATTCACCCGTCACACCCATAACAAAACAGGAAACAGGGAGGATCACAATGAAGAATCTCATGCGTGGGCTGCTCATCGCCTCGATGGCTGCGCTGGCGTTCACCGCCTGCAAGAAGGAAGAAGCCAAGCCGGCCACCGAGGCCGCCGTGGCCCTGAAGGCCCCGGGCAAGGACGACGACGCCGGCTGGAAGCAGTACCTGCAGCAGGTCGCCATCCAGAACATGGGCAACGTCACCAACAGCCCGTTCCTGTACTACCTCCCGCCGGAGTCCGATCCGGAGTTCCAGGCCAAGTACGAACGCCAGGTCGAGAGCGCGACCACGACCATCAGCCGCGGCATCAGCCCGGGCAACATGATCGCCTTCGGCTCCTCGGCCTCGGCCAAGATGGCCGACATGATCGGCGCGGTGTTCAAGGACGTGCAGGCCGACTCGATGAAGGGCGTGCGCATCGTGTTCATCGGCGACGCCGCCGACAACGCGCGCGTGCAGACCACCATCCAGCCGACCGGCGCCGAGTACATCTTCGTCGAAGCCAAGTAAGACCCGCGGACCGGGCGCCCCGCGCGCCCGGTCCCCTTGCCGGAACCGCCTTGCCGTACCCGCAATTCCCCCAGGTGATCGCCGCCTTCGCGCGTGATCCGCACCCCGCCGGACCGGCCTTTGCCGGAGCCGCGCCCACGCCCCGCGCGCGAGAAGCCGCCCGCGCCGCCGCGATGCCGCCGCCATGTCGCTGAAGATCAACGAGCTGTGCGTCAACTGCGATGTCTGCGAGCCGGCCTGCCCGAACCGGGCCATTTCCATGGGCGAGACCATCTACATCATCGATCCGGCGCGCTGCACCGAGTGCATCGGCCATTACGATGAGCCACAGTGCGTGATGGTCTGCCCGGTCGAATGCATCGACCCCGACCCGGACATCCCGGAGACCCACGACCAGCTGCTGGCCAAGCTGCGCCAGCTGCAGATCGACCATCCCGAGTTCTACGAAGAGGAACCGCCGTCGCCATGAAGCCCTTCGCCCGCCCCCTGATGCTGTGCCTGCTGGTGCTGG
>DJAN01000002.1 GCA_002429615.1 Lysobacteraceae bacterium UBA6001 | reverse complement strand
CCGCGCGCGCTGTTTCAGGCCGCCGGCTTCGCGCCCGAGCCCGGCCTGACCCTGGACGGCGCGCCGCTGCTTGCCCGCACCTTCGGCGACCGCCTGCCGCCGCTGGCCGAGGTCTCGCTGCATCCGGCTCTCGCCGGCGGCTGAAGCCGGGCGCTCGCCGCACTGGCATTGGCGGCCGTGATGGCCGAACATGCGCCCCTCCCGCGCGGCCCGGCTTGCCTGCCGCCGCTCCCTTCACGGCCAGCCGGCTACAACGGCCGGGCCCACCGCGATCCGCCGACCACGTGAAATTCTTCGCATCCTGCGCCAAGGGCCTTGAGTACCTGCTGGCCGACGAACTGTCGGCGCTGGGCGCCACCAA
Organism: Lysobacteraceae bacterium UBA6001; assembly: GCA_002429615.1. GTDB lineage: Bacteria > Pseudomonadota > Gammaproteobacteria > Xanthomonadales > Xanthomonadaceae > Stenotrophomonas_A. Next base: position 27,675 of record DJAN01000002.1, on the reverse strand, counting down.
GGCCACCGCCACCATCGCCGGCGTCAATGCCGAAGGCAGCCTCGCCGATGCCCAGCGCGCCGTGCTCTGGTCGCGTCTGGCCAGCCGCGTGCTGTGGCCGCTGACCGAGTTCGACTGCCCGGACGAGGACGCGCTGTACAACGGCGTGTTCGCGGTCGACTGGCCGGCGCACCTGTCGCCCGGCCATACCGTGGCGGTGGACGCGCATGTGTCGGGCACCGCGATCACCCATGCGCGCTATGCCGCGCAGCGGATCAAGGACGCGGTGGTGGACAGCATGCGCCAGCAGGGACTGGAGCGGCCTTCGGTGGACATCGAACAGCCGGACCTGCGCCTGAACCTGTCGCTGCGCAAGGGCCGCGCGGTGTTGTCGGTCGATCTCGGCGGTGGCGCGCTGCATCGTCGTGGCTGGCGGCAGGCGCAGAACGAAGCGCCGCTGAAGGAGAATCTTGCCGCCGCGGTGCTGATGCGCGGTGGCTGGCCCAAGGCCTACCACGAGGGCGGTGGCCTGCTCGACCCGATGTGCGGCAGCGGCACGCTGCTGATCGAAGGCGCGCTGATGGCCGCCGACGTGGCCCCGGGCCTGCAGCGTCATGGCAGCGCGGTACCGAGCCGCTGGCGCGGTTTCGACCGTGGCGCGTGGGAAGTGCTGGTCAACGAAGCGCGCGGCCGCGAACGCATCGGGCGTGCCGGCCTGCGTCCGGCCTTCCATGGCAGCGACCTGGACCCGCACGCGATCCGCAATGCCCGCGAGAATGCCGAAGTGGCCGGTGTTGCCGCAGCCCTGCAGCTGCGCGTGCTGGATGTCGCCGCACTGGCCTCGCCGCCGGAGCCGAACGGCCTGGCGGTATGCAACCCGCCGTATGACGAGCGCCTGGCGGCGGATGCCGCGTTGTACCGCCAGCTCGGCAACGCGTTGCGTCGCGCGGTGCCCACCTGGCGTGCCAGCCTGCTGTGCGGCGACGCCGAACTGGCGATGGCTACCGGCCTGCGCGCGGCCAAGCGTTACCAGCTGTTCAATGGCGCGATCGAGTGCGCGCTGATCGTTTGCGATCCGATCGCCCCGCCGCAGCGCGAGGTGCCGGACGAGGCGCGCGTGCTCAGCGAGGGCGCGCAGATGGTGGCCAACCGCCTGCGCAAGAACCTGCAGAAACTGAAGAAGTGGCGCGCGCGCGAGCAGGTCGAATGCTTCCGTGCCTACGATGCCGACCTGCCGGAATACGCGGCCGCGATCGACGTCTATGAAGAAGCCGATGGCGCCCGTCGCACGTTCCTGCATGTGCAGGAATATGCCGCGCCGGCGACGATTCCCGAGGCCGACGTGCGCCGGCGCCGCAATGAGCTGCTGGCGGCCGCGCGCGAGGTGTTCCAGGTGCCGGCGGAGCAACTGGCGCTGAAGTCGCGCGAGCGCGGCAAGGGCGGCAGCAAGTACGGACGCTTCGAGCAGCGTGGCGAGTTCATCCACGTGCGCGAACACCAGGCGTTGCTGCAGGTGAACCTGTTCGACTATCTCGATACCGGCCTGTTCCTCGATCACCGCCCGTTGCGCGGGCAGATGGCGGCGCAGTCACGTGGCCGGCGTTTCCTCAACCTGTTCTGCTACACCGGCGTGGCCAGCGTCGAGGCGGCGGTGGCCGGCGCGAGCGCGACGACCAGCGTGGACCTGTCGGGCACCTACCTGGAGTGGTGCGCGCGCAACCTGGCGTTGAATGGCCATGGCGGGGCGCGCCACCAGCTGGTGCAGGCCGATGCCTTGGCGTGGCTGGAGGCCGAGCGCGGGCAGTACGACGTGATCTTCTGCGATCCGCCGACGTTCTCGAACTCGGCGCGCGCGGAGGACTTCGACGTGCAGCGCGAGCATGTGCGGCTGCTGCGCGCGGCGATGGCGCGGCTGGCGATGGGCGGCGTGCTGTATTTCTCCAACAACTTCCGCCGGTTCAAGCTGGAAGAGAACGCGATCGCGGAATTCGCGCGCTGCGAGGAGATCAGCCCGAAGACGATCGATCCGGATTTCGAGCGTAACGGTCGCATCCATCGCGCGTGGCGGTTGACGCATCCGTAAGACGCGGCGGGGATTTTTGTGGATCCCGCGATGGCCCGCGGGTCGCCCCGTTGTGGGTCGCCCCCGCCCCCCATGTAGGAGCGGCTTCAGCCGCGACCGCCATCCGGCAGCTCGCGACGCCGCTCGTCGGGGCTGAAGCCCCTCCTACAAAATGAAACGCGACTGACATCTGGCAGCTCGCGACCCAACCACCACATCAGCCGCCCCAGCCCACCGCCGGCAACCCCACCGACAGCGCATGCAGCAGCAGCCCGATCAACCCACCCACCAGGGTGCCGTTGAATCGGATGTACTGCAGGTCACGCCCCACGCTCAGCTCCAGCTGATCCACCAGGTGGCGCTCGTCCCACCCCTTCATGGTCGAGGCGATGTGCTCGGTCACCGAACTTCTCAGTCGCGTGCTCAGCCGCCCGGCCGCATCCAGCATGTGCGTGTTCAGCGCCTCGCGCAGTGACGGATCGCGCCCCAGCGCCTCCGCCAAGCCCTGCAGTGACTGCTCGAAATGCCGCGCGATGGCGGAGTCCGTGCGCTCCAGGTCCTGGCGCAGGGCGGCATGGATACGCGCCCACAGGCCCTGGATATATTCCTGCAGCACGGGATGGTCGATGGCCTGCTGCTTCAGCTCTTCCACCCGCGCGGCCAGCTGTGGGTCCTCGCGCAGCCGCACCACATACGCCTGCAGCCAACGCTCGTAGTCCTGGCGCAGCGGGTGTTCCGGCGTGGTCAGCACCTCCTGCAGCTCTTCCAGCGCCGCCCGCGCCAGTCGCGCGGCCAGGCTGTCGCCGATTTCCTCCACCGGCTTCACCCAGTCCACCGTGTCCATCAGCTTCGGCCATTCGCGCCGGGCATAACGCACGATCAACGCAGACACCCGCGCCTTCACCGCCTCGTTGTCCAGCCACTGGCCCAGCCGCTGCAGCGCTTCGTCCAGCAAACGCTGATGACGGCCATCGGCGGTCAGCAGTCCCAGCACGTCACCCGCGGTCGCCGCTGCGTTCCATTGCCGCAACCGCTCGACCACGAAGCGCTGGATCGCGCGCCGCACCGCCTGCTCGTCGAGCAGGTCCAGCGCCTGCAGCAGCCAACCGCGCCCCATGTCGGCCAGCATCCGCGCCTGCGCGGGCTGCGCCAGCCATTGCGCCAGCCGCGTCGCCGGATCGAAAGTGCGCAGCTTCTCCAGCAGCGTGTCCGGCGCCAGGAAGTGATCGCGCACGAAAGCGGCCAGCCCGTCGGCAAGGCGATCCTTGCCGCGCGGCAGGATCGCGGTATGCGGGATCGGCAGCCCGAGCGGGCGGCGGAACAACGCCGTCACCGCGAACCAGTCGGCCAGTGCGCCCACCGTGGCCGCTTCGCAGAAGGCCGCCAGCCACGCCCAGCCACCTCGCTGGCCCATCAGGTGGCTGAGCACGAAGCCGGCCAGCATCAACAGCAGCAGGCCAGTGGCGAGGCCACGCATGCGCCGCAGCTCGGCGCGGCGCGGATCGGAGTCGGTCAGGACGCTCGTCGTCATGCGGCGCAGTGTACGCACGCGACGATGACGCGGCTGTGGATCACGGCATGCGTCGCTCAGGCCACCTGCCGGATCGTCTCGCCCAGCACGTTGACGATGCGGTCGATCTGCGCGGCCTCGATGATAAGTGGTGGCGACAGCGCGAGCGTATCGCCGGTGACGCGCACCAGCAGGTCGCCTTCGTGGAAGGCACGCTCGAACACCTCGTAGCCGCGTGCGCCGGGCGCGCCTTCGCGCGCGGCCAGCTCGATCGCGCCGATCAGCCCGAAGTTGCGCAGGTCGATCACGTTCGGCAAGCCCTTCAGCGACTGGATCGCGCGTTCCCAATGCCCGCCCAGCTCGATCGCGCGCTCGAACAGCTGCTCCTCGGCGTAGGTGTCCAGCGTGGCCAGCGCCGCCGCGCACGCCAGCGGGTGGCCGGAGTAGGTGTAACCGTGGAAGAACTCGATCGCGCCTGGCGGGCCGTGCATGAAGCTGTCGTGCACCGCGTCGGCCACGAACACCGCGCCCATCGGCACACTGCCGTTGGTCAGGCCCTTGGCGGTGGTCATCAGGTCCGGGGTGACGCCGAAGCGCTGCGCCGCGAACGCCTTGCCGACCCGGCCGAAGCCGGTGATCACCTCGTCGAACACCAGCAGGATGCCGTGGCGGTCGCAGATCTGGCGCAGCCGCTGCAGGTAGCCTTCCGGCGGCAGCACCACGCCGGCCGAGCCGCTGATCGGTTCAACGAACACCGCGGCGATGGTCGACGCGTCGTGCAGCGCGATCAGCCGTTCCAGGTCCTCGGCCAGTTCCACGCCGTGCTTCGGCAGGCCCGGCGTGAATGCGTTGCGCTGCAGGTCCAGGGTATGCGGCAGGTGGTCCACGCCCGCCAGCAGTGGCCCGAACCACTTGCGGTTGTTCGGCAGCCCGCCGATCGACATGCCGCCGAAGCCGACGCCGTGATACGCCTTCTCGCGACCGATGAACTTGATGCGCTGGCCTTCGCCGCGCGCGCGGTGATAGGCGAGGGCGATCTTCATCGCGCTGTCCACCGCTTCGGAACCCGAGTTGGTGAAGAACACGTGGTGCAAACCGGGCGGCGCGATTTCCGCCAGGCGCTCGGCGAGCACGAACGGCAGCGGCGAGCCCATCTGGAAGGTGGGCGCGAAATCCAGCGTGGCGGCCTGCTGCTGGATCGCTCCGACGATGCGTGGCCGCGCATGCCCCGCGTTGCAGCACCACAGGCCGGCGGCGCCATCGAGGATCTCGCGGCCGGCGACATCGCGGTAATACATGCCCTGTGCCGAGGCCAGCAGGCGCGGCCGCGCCTTGAACTGGCGGTTGGCGGTGAAGGGCATCCAGAACGCCTCCATCGAGGCGGGTGCCTGCAGCGACTGGCGGGCGTATTCGCCCTCGGGGAGATGCGCCGAATCACTAGCCATGACCTGCTCCCGGTAAGCCGGCCGCGCCGGCGGGTCGTTGAAAAAACTTTACACCAGCCCAGGCCTGGACGGTGGCTTGCGCGGTCCGGGGCCGCGGTGTGTAAAGTATCCGCAACACGACTGGCCCGGGGTCGATCCACAAGGCAATGGATATCGGAGCACGCCTGCAACTGGTGCGGACCGGGCGCGGCCTCAGCCAGCGCGAACTGGCTAAGCGCGTCGGGGTGACCAACAGCACGATCTCGCTGATCGAGCAGAACAAGGTCAGCCCGTCGGTCGCCTCGTTGAAGAAGGTGCTCGATGGCATCCCGATCTCGCTGGCCGACTTCTTCACCCACGATCTGGAGATCGCCGCCGACACCCCGTTCTACGCCGCTGCCGAGCAGCCGGACGTCGGCAATGACGGCATCCACTACTTCCTGGTCGGCCAGCGTCGCCCGCAGCGGCGCATGTGCATCCTGCGTGAGGTGATGCCGCCCGGCAGCGATACCGGCGAGAGCATGCTCAACCACGAAGGCGAGGAGGGCGGGGTCATCGTCTCCGGCAGCGTGGAGGTCACCGTCGGCCACCAGGTGCGCGTGCTGCGTGCCGGCGAGGCCTACTACTTCGAGAGCCGCGTGCCGCATCGCTTCCGCAACGTCGGTGACGACGAGGCGGTGATCGTCAGCGCCAACACCCCGGCCACCTTCTGAAACCTGATCCGGAGACACGCCATGTCCACGCCCAAGACCCGAGAAGACTGGCAGGCCCTGGCCGATGCGCTGCGCCCGGAAACGCGCGCCTTCATCGATGGCCGCTATGTGGATGCCGCCAGCGGCGCCACCTTCGATTGCCACAGCCCGATCGATGGACGCCTGCTCGGACGCGTCGCCAAGGGCGGCGAGGAAGATATCCAGCGTGCCGTCGCCGCGGCGCGGCGCAGCTTCGAGGCCGGGGTGTGGGCGCGTGCCAAGCCGGCGCATCGCAAGCGCGTGATGCAGAAATTCGCGCAGCTGGTGGAAGCGCATGCCGACGAGCTGGCGCTGCTGGAGTCGCTGGACATGGGCAAGCCGGTGCGTGACGCGCGCAGCGTCGACCTCGCCGCCAGCGTGCGTTGCCTGAACTGGACCGCCGAAGCGATCGACAAGGTCTATGGCGAAGTCGCGCCGACCGGCATCGATGAGCTGGGCCTGATCACCCGCGAACCGCTCGGCGTGGTCGGCGCGATCGTGCCGTGGAATTTCCCGCTGCTGATGGCCTGCTGGAAGATCGCCCCGGCGCTGGCCGCCGGCAACTCGGTGGTGCTCAAGCCGTCGGAGAAGTCGCCGCTGAGCGCGATCCGGGTGGCGGCACTGGCCGCGGAGGCGGGCATCCCGGACGGCGTGTTCAACGTCGTGCCGGGCTTCGGCAAGGGCGCCGGCGAACCGCTGGCGCTGCACATGGACGTCGACGGGCTGGTATTCACCGGCTCCACCGCGGTGGGCCGGCGCCTGCTGCAATGCGCCGGCCTGTCGAACATGAAACGCGCCTACATGGAGTGCGGCGGCAAGAGCCCGAACCTGGTGTTCGCCGACGCGCCGGACCTGGATCGCGCCGCCGAGGCCGCGGCCGGCGCGATCTTCTACAACCAGGGCGAAGTCTGCACCGCGGCCTCGCGCCTGCTGGTGGAGCGTTCGATCAAGGATGAGTTCGTCGCCCGCGTGGTGGCCGCCGGCCGGCGCATGCAGCCGCGCCATCCCTTCGACCCGGACGCCGCGATGGGCGCGCTGGTCGACGAGGTCCAGGCCGGCCGCGTGCTGGACTACATCGCCCGTGGCAGCGCCGATGGCGCGCGCCTGTTGCTGGGCGGCAAGCGCGCCGAGGTGGTGGAGGGCGGCAGCTATGTCGAACCGACCGTGTTCGACGACGTCGCGCCGGAGCACACCATCGCGCGGGAGGAGATCTTCGGCCCGGTGCTCGCGGTGCTGACCTTCGACGACGAAGCGCAGGCGCTGCGCATCGCCAACGACAGCGAATACGGCCTGGCGGCCGGCGTATGGACGCGCGATATCTCCCGCGCCCATCGCGTGGCGCGCGCGCTGCGTGCCGGCAGCGTCTGGGTGAACTACTGGGACGGCGGTGACATGACCGCGCCGTTCGGCGGCTACAAGCAGTCCGGCAACGGACGCGACAAGTCGCTGCATGCCTTCGACAAGTACACCGAGATGAAAGCCACCTGGATCAACCTGGCCTGAGCCGCCGGCGATGGTTGCGGACGCAACCGTAGCGGGCAGGGCTGTCATCGATCTGACAGAATCCGTCGACCGTTCCGCATCGATCCTTCCATGAGCGTCGCCGCCGTTTCCGTTCCACCCGCCAATTCCACGCGACGGGTCCTGCTGGCCAGCCTGGTCGGCACCACGATCGAATTCTTCGATTTCTACATCTACGCCACCGCCGCTGTGCTGGTGTTCCCCACGCTGTTCTTTCCCGCCGGTGATGCCAGCGCGGCACGGCTGCAGTCGCTGGCGACGTTCGCGGTGGCGTTCATCGCGCGCCCGGTGGGCTCGGCGTTGTTCGGCCACTTCGGCGACCGCATCGGCCGCAAGGCCACGCTGGTGGCGGCGCTGCTGACGATGGGCGTTTCCACGGTGACCATCGGCCTGCTGCCGGGTTACGCGCAGATCGGCGTGTGGGCGCCCGCGCTGCTGGCGCTGTGCCGTTTCGGCCAGGGCCTGGGCCTGGGCGGAGAGTGGGGCGGGGCGGTGCTGCTGGCGACCGAGAACGCACCGCCGGGCAAGCGTGCGTGGTACGGGATGTTTCCGCAGTTTGGCGCGCCGTTGGGCTTCCTGCTCTCGACGTCCACGTTCCTGCTGCTGGGCGGCGTGCTGAGCGACGCGCAGTTCATTGCCTGGGGTTGGCGCATTCCCTTCATCGCCAGTGCGCTGCTGGTGCTGGTCGGCCTGTGGGTGCGGCTGAGCATCACCGAGACCCCGGATTTCCAGCGTGCCATCGACCGCGCCGAGCGCGTGCGCCTGCCGCTGCGCACGGTGTTGTCGCGGCACGCGGTGGAGGTGGTGCTGGGCACGCTGGCGACGTTCGCCACCTTCGCGCTGTTCTACCTGATGACGGTATGGGCGCTGGGCCACGGCACGGCGAAGCTGGGGTATCCGAAGGAGGAATTCCTGCTGTTGCAGATGGCCGGCATCGTGTTCTTCGCGCTGGGCATTCCGGTATCGGCGCGGTGGGGTGACCGTGGTGGTACCGCGCCGGCGATGGTGATCGCCAGTATCTGCATCATCGCCTTCGGGCTGTGCTTCGCGCCGCTGTTCGTGGCCGGCGACGCGCTGCGCGTGCTGGTGTTCCTGGCGGTGGGGTTCTTCTTCATGGGCCTGACCTACGGGCCGTGCGGGACGCTGCTGTCCCAGCTGTACCCGGTGCAGGTGCGGTATACGGGCGCGTCGTTGTCGTTCAACCTGGCGGGGATCCTGGGGGCGGCGCCGGCGCCTTATATTGCGACCACGCTGGCGGAGCGGTATGGGTTGGCGGCGGTGGGGGCGTATCTGGCGGTGGCGGCGGCGATCAGTCTGGGGGCGTTGCTGCTGTCGCGGCGGTATTTGGGGGGCGTGGATCGACCGGAGACGTTGTGAGGGCATCTGGCGTGTCGCTCTTGGTCCGGGCAAAGCGAGCGGGGGAGTTCACATGTCATTGCCGACGCAATTCCATGGACTGCTCGCGGGCGGTGCCATTTTTCTGTTGTTGGGCATGGGAATGATCCATGTCACCTGGATCAATCCATCTTCGCGACTTCGCCCATTGCTGAAAGCGCGATGGCAGCTATTTGGGCGCAGTGCCTCGAAGTCCGGTGCTGCGGGTCAGGCTGCCAGTCTGCTAATGATGGGCGTCGTGTCGCTGCTGACGGCGGCGGGATCGCCCCTCATTAAGGTGGGACTCGCTGTGTTGGGGGTGGTCGTCTTGCTCACCGGGATTGCCAGGCTCGCCGACCTGAGAGACGACGAGTTGTAGTATCCGCTCTGGGTCGATGGAGGTTGTCGGGGCGTGCTGGCCTCCGCTCCAGACCCGAGCCGGTCGTTCTTCGCCCATAACGGCGCAAACTGCTCTCCCATGACGACACCCGAGCACTCACGTCTGATCAACGCGGCCGCCAAGGCGACCCTTGGCCCGCTGGGTTGTGTACAAAAGGGCCGTTCTAGAACGTGGTTTGACGACAGGGCCCCGACAACCGCCGCCATCGGCGCTTAGCGGATTTCAATAGCCGGACCTAGGGGTCCATCTGGTTAGGTAGTCAGGACGCATAGATGCCTTCATGCATGCTTCGGGCTTCGGGATCAACGACCAAGGTTCGTAAGTTTCTCGCAATGTCCTCATTCCAACCCACCCGCGTCTTCTGGCAGGGTGATCCTGGCTTTTTAGAGAGCCGAGGCCCCATCAAGACGTCCGGCTTCAACATCTTGCTATCCAGCGCCGATGGAATTGCCGCCCAAGCAACGCAAGCGGCCCGATTCATCCGCAAGCATAAGCAAGACCTCCTTCTTCTCCGGAGCCTGGGGTTCTCGGCCAGCACGATCGACTTCGGCGTCTATGATCTGGCTACCGATGATCGCCCGTGGCCTAGCTACCGGATCCCACACCAGGTCGTCGCCTTGGCTGGCGAGCTTGGCTGTAGCATTGCGCTGTCGTTCTATGGCGTGCCACCGGATGCGCCCTGACAATCAGGCCGACGCATCATTGAGGCCGGAAGCCGCGAGGGATAGTGGCAAGGCCGTCGAACTCATGCCCATCGACTTCCATCTGGGCGGATAACGCAAGTCCGAAGTCCACCGCCCTGTATCGGCGAGAAAGCCATGAAATACGCAAGCGGCATCGAAATCGAGCCTGGCGACATCGTGAGCATCGACACCGTATACCGAGGCAAGGTCGTCGCTTCGATGGACACGGGAAGGTGTCTGCCGGGTCACGAGAGTTGGGGGTATCTCGGTGTAGGCATCATGGTCGACACCGACTTCGGCGGCCTGGTTCACTACACTGCCGAGTCAGCGCTCGATGAGATCGAACTCATCGAACGCCCGGTACGCGGTGCATAACCTTGGATTCTGAGCCGGTTGTTGGCTCTTTATAATGCGGCCAACCACATGCCTCACCCAAACAACCGTCGCAACGTCCGCGACAACCACCGCCCCTCTTCGTGCTCGCGCGTGAACCGGTTGAGATGCCGCTTCACCGTCTCCGCATACGCCTGGTCATCCCCGCGGATATGGTTGAACAGCCAGCGCGCCAGCATCGCGCGCAGCTCGTCGGCGATATCCTCGCCGGCAGCGAATCGCAGCCGGTATTCCATCACCCGCTTGCCGAACACCTCATGCACGCGCTTGTGCGCCGCGCAGAACGGGTAGCCCGCTTCCTCCATCAACTCCTCCTCGAAGGCGAAGTGGGACAGCGTGTAGTCCACCAGTTCGTCGATCACCTCGGCTACCGCCATCGGTTCCAGGCTATGCCGCGCCACGTGCAGATGGTTGATCATCTCCACGATGCGCTGGTGCTGATGATCGATCACCTCGATGCCGGTGTTGAGTTCTTCCTGCCAGGTCAGCAGCGCCATCGTCTTTCCCCCTCTTATGTGAGCGGGGTCAGCATGGCGGTGCGACGAAAGCGCGGCCTTGATCCGGATCAAGGCACGCCGGCGCCCGCCGGCGCAGGGGGCGCGGGTTACGCCGCGGCGGCGCCGGCCGGCAGCGCGTAGCTCAGCCGATTGCGGCCGGCGGCCTTGGCCAGGTACAGGTGCTTGTCGGCCTCGCCGAGCAGATGGTGCAGCGATTCGTCATGGCGGCGTGCGGTGCAGAAGCCGATGCTGACCGTCATGCGCAGTTCCTGCCCGCCCACCGGTACCCGTAGCGCTTCGATGCGCTGGCGCAGCTGCTCGAAATAGTCCACCGCCTCATCCGGCGCCAGGCCCGGCACCAGCAGGCAGAATTCCTCGCCGCCGAAGCGCGCGGCCAGGTCCTGCGGGCGCGCATGCGCCGCCACGGTCGAGGCCACCGCGCGCAGTGCGTCGTCGCCGGCCTCGTGGCCCCAGGTGTCGTTGATGTGCTTGAAGTGGTCGATGTCCAGCATCGCCGCGGTCACGCTGTGGCGCTCGGACAGCAGGCGCGGCAGCGTGCGCTGGCTCTGTTCCAGGAAGTGTCGGCGGTTGGGCAGGCCGGTGAGGTAGTCGCGGGTGGCCAGGTCCTGCAGCGTGCCGATCAGCTCCAGCTGGTCGATGTTCTGCGAGACGCGGCAGAAGAATTCCTCGCGCGAGAACGGCTTGCGCAGGAAGTCGTTGGCGCCGTTCTTGAGGAAGCGCGGGATCAGCGAGGGGTCGGTGTTGCCGGAAATGCCGATCACCGCGACCTTGTCGCGACTGCGCAGGCTGCGCAGCCGGCGGGTGAATTCCACCCCCTCCATGCCGGGCATCTCCTGGTCCACGATCGCCAGGCGGATGCTCGGGTCCTGCTCGATCGCCTGCAGGCCGGCGGCACCGTCGGCGACGGCGACCACGCGGTAGCCATACATCTGCAGCAGGCTCGCCGCATAGGTGCGCGCGGACAGCGAATCATCCACCACCAGCGCCGAGATGCGCCGGTTGCGCTCCAGGCGCTGCACCAGCCAGGCCAGGTAGTCGATGCTGCCCGGGGCGTTCTTCACCACGTAGTCGATGATCTGCTGCTGCAGCACGCGCCGGCGCAGGTCCTCGTCGTAGACGCCGCTCACCACCACCGTGGGCAGGTTGCGCGCGGTGAAGAACTCCACCACCTGGTCGCGGTCGCCATCCACCAGCACCAGGCCGGTGAGCGCCAGGAACCAGCCCTGTTCCTCGTCCAGCACGCGCGCCGCTTCGGCCAGCGTGGAGACCACGGTGACCGGCAGTTCGACACGCTGTTCGATGGCTTCGCGCAGCAACGTGGTGAACGTGCGCGAATTCTCCACCAGCAGGATGCGCTGGGGGAGGGAGCCTTCGTCGAAATCGCGGACGGGGGCGGTGGCAGACATGGATCCGGGTGGCAAGCGGAGGGAGTCGCCAGAGGTAGCGGCCCTGCGGCGGAAAACTTGAGCTAATTCACGAAATCGGCCCGGAAACGCCGCCGGACAGGCATTGGATGCGTCGCATGGTCGCGGCCGCGGCCACGTGATGTTGTGCGTGAGCCGCCGGCATTGCCCACGGCACGACTTCAATCCAGTCCTTGGGAGGACCTCATGACCGACCCCCGTTCCATTCCCCGCCGCCTGCTGGTGCCGGGGCTGCTTGCCTTGTCCGTCGCCGCGATCGCCAGCGCGTCCGTCTCCAGTTCCACGGTGGTGCCGGAGGACCGTCGCCGCGCCACCCCCGCGCAGCTGCCGGACCCGGCCTGGCGCCGCCGCCAGGCCGCGATGCCGCTGGTGCTCGGCCCGGCGGAGCGCCAGGCCGAGAACGAGCGCCTGGAGGTGCGGGCGTATGCCGAGAAGATGTGGAACGCGATCCAGCTGTTCGACACCGGCAAGGCGCTGCCTTCGGACAAGCTGTGCTTCGAGGACGATGGCAGCATCTCGCGCACCGACTACACCTTCATCGCCAACATCGGCGCCTACGTGTGGAGTGTGCTTGGCGCGCGTGACCTCGGCCTGATCGGCGAGGCGGCGGCGCGGCAGAAGCTGCTGCCGCTGCTGGATGCGGTCGAGCGCCTGCAGGACCAGGCCGCCGCGGCCGGCGCGCCGGGCGGCATGCTGGCCTGGGCGGCCAAGGTGGACGGGCCGCGGATCGACGGCAGCACCATCTCCTCGGTGGACAACGCCTGGCTGGCCGCCGGGCTGGCGTTGATCGCCGAGTCCTCGCCCGAGCTGAAGCCGCGCGCGGAAGCGCTGCTGGCGAAGATGGATTTCGCCACGCTGCTGAATCCGGACAAGGGCCAGTTCTACAACAACTACGACCTGGACGATCGCGCCTTCTCCAACGGCACCTACGACCTGATGACCGAGGGACGCTTCATCTCCTACCTGGCGATCGGCGAAGGCGATGTGCCTGGTTCGCAGTATTTCCGCGTCGAGCGCTGGCCCTGGTGGCGTGGGCAGGACAATGCCGCGCAGTTCCGCGAGTACGAGGGCGTGCGCGTCTACGAGCACACCCAGACCTATGGCGACTTCCGCTTCATGCCGAACTGGGGCGGCAGCATGTTCGAGACCTTCCTGCCGTTCCTGCTGATTCCCGAGACGCAGTGGGCGCCGGATGCCTGGGGGCGCTCGCATCCGCAGATGGCGGCGGCGCAGGTGCGCTACGGGCTGGACAACTACGGCTACTGGGGGTTCTCGCCGTCGATGATCCCGGCCACGCGCGGCTATACCGAGTACGGTGCGCCGCCGTTGGGCATTGGCGGCTATTCGTCGCTGGGCGAGAACGAGGCCGCGCGGGGCGGGGCGGTGGTGACGCCGCATGCGGTGTTCCTGCCGATCGAGCTGCAGCCGACCGCCGCGCTGGCGAACCTGAGGAAGCTGCGGGAGAACTTCCCGGGTCTTTACGATGACCAGTACGGGTTCCGTGACAGCGTGGATGTGGGCACCGGTGCGGTGAGCCAGTGCATGCTGCTGCTGGACCAGGCGATGGCGTTCGGCGCGATGACCAACCAGCTCACCAATGGCGGGCTGCGTCGGTATCTGGGCGGGCGTTATGACGCCAAGCTGCGGCCGGTGATGGCGCAGGAGCGCTTCTGGTATCCGGACTGACCGCGGCCAGGTGCGGCGACGATCGCGATGCGGTCGTCGCTGCGCCTGTTGTTCCGTGAATCGTGCGCCATGCGTCCTGTAGGAGCGGCTTCAGCCGCGACCGCGGGATATTGCAGTCGCGGCTGAAGCCGCTCCTACAAATGAGGGAATGAGGGAATGAGCGGATGAGGGAATGAGGGGATACGCAGGCCAACACCCCCCGCGATCACCACAACGCATCCCGCAACCGATACCAGCTCATTGCCGCCACCAGCAGCGGCGTGCGCAGCATCCTGCCGCCCGGGAAGGGCCGATGCGCGATCCGCGCGAACGCATCCAGCCGCCGCGACTGCCCACCGATCGCCTCGGCGATCAGCTGCCCCGCCAGTCCACTCGCCGCCACCCCGTGCCCGGAGAACCCCTGCGCGTAATACACGTTGTCCGCCAGCCGCCCCCAGTCCGGTGCGCGGTTGCGGGTGATGTCCACATACCCGCCCCACAGATACTCGAAACCCACGCCGCGCAGCTGCGGGAACACCCGTTCCATGCGCCGCTGCATCAGCCCACGCAGCCCCGGCGGCGGCAGCGAGGAATAGCTGGCACGGCCCCCGAACAGCAACCGGTGGTCATGGCTGAGGCGGAAATAATCCAGCGCCCAGTTCGCATCCGACACCGCCATGTCGTTGCCGATCAGCGACCGCGCGCGCTCGGCGCCCAGCACCGGCGTGGCCCCGATATACGTGCCGACCGGCATGATCCGCGCCTCCAGCGCCGGCGCCACGCCATGCAGCCAGGCATTGCCCGCGATCACCAAGAAATCCGCGCGCACCTCGCCATGCGCGGTGTGCAGCACCGGCTGCGTCCCCGTCACCAGGCGTTGCACCGGCGAATGCTCATGGATCACCACGCCCGCCGCCAGCGCCGCGCGCGCCAGGCCGAGCGCGTATTCGAGGGGATGCAGATGCCCACTCGCGCCGTCGTACACCGCGCCGAGATAGAGATCGCTGCCGAGATGCGCGCGCAGCTGCTCGCGATCCCACCACTGCAGGGGATAGTCGTAGCGCTCGGCCATCTCGACCATGTCCGCCTGCAGCGCCCGCACCTGTCGGGGCTTCAGCGGCACGTGCGCGTAGCCGTCGCGCCAGTGGCAGTCGATGCCATGGCGGGCGATGCGCCCGCGCAGGTTCGCCATGCCCTCGCGCGACAGGTCGAACAGCATCCGCGCCTCCGCCTCGCCCAGTAGGCCCTCCAGTGTCGACTGCTCACAGCCATAGCCGACGATGGCCTGCCCGCCATTGCGTCCGGAGGCGCCCCAGCCGACCCGCTCGGCTTCGAGCACGATCACGCGATGCCCGGCCTCGGCCAGCGCCAGGGCGGCGGTCAGTCCGGTATAGCCGGCGCCCAGCACCGCCACGTCGGCGCGCTGCGCACCGCGCAGCGGCGGCTGCGCCGGCAGCGGCGTGGCGCTGGCGGCATACCAGCTGGGGGGATAGCCGCTGGCGCCGTCGCGTGACATCACACCGTCCGCAGGTACCAGGCGTAATCCAGGTCGGGGACCTGGGTGTGGAAGTCGAGCATCTCGCGGCGCTTCTGCTGGCCGTAGATATGGCGGAAGCGTTCGCCGAAGTGGCGCAGGATGAAATCGTCCTGCAGGAACGTCTCGATCGCCGCGCGCCATGAAGGATTTGCTGCTTCCGTCTGCGCATACGCATTGCCGGTCGTCACCGGCCCGGGCGGCTGGCGCCGTTGCAGGCCGTCGAGCATTCCCGCCAGCACCGCCGCGGTGACCAGGTACGGATTGGCGTCGGCACCGGCGATGCGGTGCTCGATGCGGGTGTTGCGCGCGTCGCTGTGCGGAATGCGCAGCGCCACGGTGCGGTTGTTGAAGCCCCAGCTGTCGTTGAGCGGCACGAAGGCATTGGGCACGAAGCGCCGGTAGCTGTTGGCGTGCGGCGCGAACAGCAGCAGCGAGGACGCCGCCGCCTGCTGCAGGCCGGCGATCGCATGCAGCAAGGCCTCGGCAGGGGCGTCGGGCGTACCGGCGAACACGTTGCGGCCTTCGCGGTCGAGCAGGCTCACGTGCAGGTGCAGCCCGCTGCCGGCCTGGCCGGCGAACGGCTTGGCCATGAAGCTGGCGAGCTTGCCCTGCTGCTGGGCGATGGCCTTGATGGTGCGCTTGAGCAGCATCGCGTCGTCGCAGGCGGCGATGGCGTCGTCGCGATGCAGCAGGTTGATCTCGAACTGCCCCGGGGCGTATTCGGCCACCGCGGTATCGGCGGGAATGCCCTGCGCGCGGCAGGCGGCGGCCACCGCGTCGATGAACTCGCGGTGCTCGTCCAGCTCCTGCAGGTAATAGACCTGGGTGCTGTCGCTGCGCAGGCCACTGTGTGGATCACGTGGTGTCTGCGGGCGGCCATGCGCATCCGGCGCGGCGTCGAACAGGTAGAACTCCAGCTCCACCGCCACCACCGGGGTCAGCCCCAGCGCCGAGAAGCGTTCCAGCACCCGCGCCAGCACCGCGCGCGGGGCGACCTCGAAAATGCCGCCGGCGCCATCTTCCATCGACAGCAGCAGCTGCGCGCTCGGGCGCGCCGCCCACGGTACCGGCCGCAGCGAGCCGGGCACTGGCCGGCAGATGCGGTCCTCGTCGCCGATGTCGTAGCCCAGCCCGGTTTCCTCGACGGTATTGCCGGTGATGTCGGTGGCGATCAGCGACATCGGCAGGCACACGCCGTTCTGGTAGACCTTCTCCAGGGCGTCGCGGGTGATGCGCTTGCCGCGCAGCAGGCCGTTGGTGTCGGCAAGCAGCAGGTCGACCTGCTCGCAGCCCTCGATCAGGGCGAGCGCACGGGCGTCCTCGGCGGGCAGCGGCGAAGCGGAATCGTCGGCCATGGGCGGTGCCATCAGGGGTCGGGTCGAGCTTAGCAGAGGGGGGCGGGTGTCAAGAATACTCAACGCGCGCGCCGGGCCATGGGGCAGGGGTGGCCGGTTTGCGGGCCGGCCGGCCGCTGGGCGCCGGCGCGTTGTTGTAAAAATAAAACGCCCGGGGTAAGTTGCCGGCAAGCCAGAACGAGTCATTCGCATGGCCCTCCCTCCGCTGGTCGGCCTGCCTTCCGACCGCAAGATCATCGGCCCGCATCCCTTCCTTGCCGTTGGCGAGAAGTACGTGCGCGCCGTGGTCGATGGCGCGCAGGCCACCCCGGTGCTGCTGCCCTCGCTGCAACCGGCGCTGCCCGCCGAGGCCTGGCTCGATCGCCTCGACGGCCTGCTGCTCACCGGCGCGGTCAGCAACATCGAACCGCACCATTACGCCGGCGGCCCGAGCTGGGAAGGCAACCTGCATGATCCGGCGCGCGACGCCAACACCCTGCCGCTGATTCCCGCCGCGCTGGCGCGCGGGCTGCCGGTGCTGGCGATCTGCCGCGGCCTGCAGGAAGTGAACGTCGCCCTCGGCGGCAGCCTGCATGGCGAGGTCCACGAGGTGCCCGGCCTGGCCGATCACCGCGAGGACGTGGAGGCCGCGCTGGAAGTGCAGTACGGCCCCGCGCACACGCTGCGCCTGGCCGACGGCGGCTGGCTGGCCGCCATCGCCGGCAGCGCCGAGGTGCGGGTGAACTCGCTGCACGGGCAGGGCATCGACCGCCTGGCCGACGGCATGATCATCGAGGCGGTCTCGCCCGATGGCCTGGTCGAGGCGTTCCGCGGCCCCGGCCCGGGTTTCCTGCTCGCCGTGCAATGGCACCCGGAATGGCGGGTGCGCGACAACCCTTTCTATCTCGGCATCTTCCGTGCCTTCGGCGACGCCTGTCGCCGCTATGCCGCCCAACGGTCCCTCTCCCCGCCATGACCACCGTCCGCTCCCGCTCGCGCAAGAACGTTCCCGAACAGGCCGAAAGCTCGCTGCGGCGCTGGCTCAAGGAGCGCCACATCACCGAGGTCGAATGCCTGGTGCCGGACATCACCGGCAACGCGCGCGGCAAGATCATTCCCGCCGACAAGTTCTCGCACGACTACGGCACGCGCCTGCCGGAAGGCATCTTCGCCACCACCGTCACCGGCGATTACCCGGACGACTATTACGAACTGACCTCGCCGTCGGACTCGGACATGCAGCTGCGGCCGGATCCGGACACCGTGCGCATGGTGCCGTGGGCCACCGACCCGACCGCGCAGGTCATCCACGACTGCTATACCCGCGACGGCCAGCCGCACGAACTGGCGCCGCGCAACGTGCTGCGCCGCGTGCTGCGCGGCTACGAGGAAGTCGGCCTGCAACCGGTGGTCGCACCGGAGCTGGAATTCTTCCTGGTGCAGAAGAACACCGACCCGGATTTCCCGCTGCTGCCGCCGGCCGGGCGCTCGGGCCGCGCGGAGACCGCGCGGCAGTCGTACTCGATCGACGCGGTCAATGAGTTCGACCCGATCCTCGACCTGATGTAC
Organism: Lysobacteraceae bacterium UBA6001; assembly: GCA_002429615.1. Classification (GTDB taxonomy): domain Bacteria; phylum Pseudomonadota; class Gammaproteobacteria; order Xanthomonadales; family Xanthomonadaceae; genus Stenotrophomonas_A. The sequence goes on along the minus strand of DJAN01000002.1, from coordinate 9,551 downwards.
GACTACTGCGACGCGATGGAGCTGGACGTGGACACGCTGATCCACGAATCCGGCGCGGCGCAGCTGGAAGTGAACTTCACCCATGCCGACGCGCTGTCGCGCGCCGACCAGGTGTTCCTGTTCAAGCGCACCATGCGCGAGGCGGCGATGCGCCATGGCGTCTACGCCACCTTCCTGGCCAAGCCGATGGAGACCGAGCCGGGCAGCGCGATGCATATCCACCAGAGCCTGCTGGATGCGAAGGGGCGCAACGTTTTCAGTGGCAAGCGCGCCGATGGCCTGAGCCCGATCTTCATGCATTACCTGGGCGGCCTGCAGAAATACGTGCCGATGGCGATGGCGTTCTTCGCGCCGAACGTCAACTCCTATCGCCGGCTGGTGTTCGGCGAGGTGTCGCCGAGCAACGTGCTGTGGGGGTTCGACAACCGTACCTGCGGCCTGCGCGTGCCGATCGACACGCCGGAGAACACCCGTGTGGAAAGCCGCTTCGCCGGCTCCGACGCCAATCCGTATCTCGCCATGGCCGCCACGCTGGCCTGCGGCCTGCTGGGTATCCGCGAGAAGCTCGAACCAACGCCGGCGTTCACCGGCAGCGGCAAGGAAGAGGGTTACGACCTGCCGCGCTCGCTGGGCGAAGCGCTGGACGACCTGGAAGGCTGCGAGCCGCTGCAGACCCTGCTGGGGCCGCGCTTCGTGCGCGCCTACATCTCGGTCAAGCGCAAGGAATACGAGACGTTCTTCCGCGTCATCAGTTCGTGGGAGCGCGAATTCCTGTTGTTGAACGTCTGACGAGAGCCGCCTGGACCGCCCTATGGACCACAAGACGCTGGAACACCTGCAGCAGCTGGATGCCGCGCATCACCTGCATCCGTTCAACGACAACGCCGCGCTGGCGGCCAAGGGCACGCGCATCCTGACCCGCGGAGAAGGCTGTTACGTCTGGGACGCGGAAGGCCACAAGCTGCTGGATGCCTTCGCCGGGCTGTGGTGCGTCAACATCGGCTACGGCCGCGCCGAGCTGGGCGATGCGGCGGCCACGCAGATGCGCACGCTGGCGTACTACAACAGCTTCTTCCAGTGCACCACCGAGCCGACGATCCGGCTGGCCGCCGAGATCGCCGAGCTCACCCCGGGCGATCTCAACCATGCCTTCTTCACCAACTCCGGCTCGGAGGCCAACGACACCATCCTGCGCCTGGTGCGCCACTTCTGGGCGGTGCAGGACCAGCCGCGGAAGAACATCTTCATCGGTCGCCACGATGGCTACCACGGCACCACCATGGCCGGGGCCAGCCTCGGCGGCATGAAGGGCATGCACAAGCAGGGCGGGCTGCCGATTCCCGATATCCACCACATCGACCCGCCGTATCCGTTCGGCGATGCCGGCGACATGGATCCGGAGGAATACGGCCTGCTGGCGGCACGGCGGCTGGAGGACAAGATTCTCGAACTCGGGCCGGAACGCGTGGCCGCCTTCATCGGCGAGCCGATCATGGGCGCGATCGGCGTATACATTCCGCCGCGCAGCTACTGGCCGGAGATCGAGCGCATCTGTCGCAAATACGACGTGCTGCTGGTGGCCGACGAGGTGATCTGCGGTTTCGGCCGCACCGGCGAGTGGTTCGGCTCGCAGTATTTCGGCATCCAGCCCGACGTGATGACCATCGCCAAGGGCATCACCTCCGGTTACATCCCGCTGGGCGCGGCGATCTTCAACGACCGCGTCGCCGGCGTGCTGGCCGCGCAGGGCGGCGAGCTGGCGCACGGTTGCACCTATTCGGGGCATCCGGTGTGCGCGGCGGTGGCGCTGGAGAACCTGCGCATCCTGCGCGACGAGCGCGTGGTCGAGCATGCCCGTGTCGACATCGCGCCTTACCTGGCCACGCGCTGGGCCGAGCTGGGCGAGCACCGGCTGGTGGGCGAGGCGCGCATCGCCGGGTTGATGGGGGCGCTGGAACTGGTGCCGGACAAGCGCCGCCGCGGTGCGTATTTCCCCGAGCGCGGCAAGGTGGGGGCGATGTGCCGCGACATCGCGCTGCGCCACGGCCTGATCCTGCGCGCCACCTACGACGCCATGCTGCTGTCCCCGCCGCTGGTGATCACCCGGCTGCAGGTGGACGAGCTGTTCGACAAGGCCTGGAAGGCGCTGGACGAATGCGCGCAGGCGCTGGGCAAATAGGCCTGCGCTGGGTACGCTGGGCGGGTCCGCCCCGCCGTCCCCCTCCGCCATCCTCCCGTGGCTCCCTGGAGACCTTCGATGAAGCTGCGCATCCTCACCCTGACCCTTGCTTCCACCCTGCTGGCCGCCTGTGGCGGCAAGGGTGACCAGAGCGCCGACGCGGCCAAGCCCGGCGATGCCGGCGCGGCGAAGGAGAAGGTGGTCAACGTCTACAACTACTCGGACTACATCGCCGAAGACACCATCCCGAACTTCGAGCAGGCCAGCGGCATCAAGGTCGTCTACGACACGTTCGACAGCGACGAGATGGTGGAGACCAAGCTGCTCGCCGGCAGCAGCGGCTATGACGTGGTGGTGCCGACGCTGAACTTCTTTGGCCGGCAGATCCAGGCCGGTGTGTTCCTGCCGCTGGACAAGAGCAAGATCCCGAACCTGGCCAATCTCGACCCGGGCGTGATGCAGCGCATCGCGCAGCAGGACCCGGACAACAAGTACGGCGTGCCGTACATGATCGGCACCACCGGCATCGGCTACAACGTCGACAAGGTGAAGGCCGCGTTCGGCAGCACCGACATCGCCAATAGCTGGGACCTGGTGTTCAAGCCGGAGAACATCGCCAAGCTGAAGGATTGTGGCGTCACCATCCTGGATACGCCGTCGGACCTGATCCCGATCGCGCTGAACTATCTGAAGCTTGATCCGCACAGCCATGACCCGGCGCAAATCCAGCAGGCCGCGGACCTGATCAAGAAGATCCGCCCGTACGTGCAGAACTTTCACTCCAGCCAGTACGTGACCTCGCTGGCCAATGGCAGCACCTGCCTGGCGGTGGGCTGGTCGGGCGACATCATCCAGGCGCGCGACCGCGCCGAGGAAGCGAAGAATGGCGTGAACATCGCCTATTCGATCCCGAAGGAAGGCGCGCCGCAGTGGTTCGACATGCTGGCGATTCCGAAGGATGCGCCGCATCCCGAGAACGCCTATGCGTTCATCAACTACCTGCTGCAGCCGGAAGTGGCGGCGGCGAACACCAACTTCATCCACTACGCCAACCCGGTGCCGAAGGCGACGCCGCTGGTGTCGGAGGATATCCGCAACGATCCGACGATCTATCCGCCGGAAGATGTGGCGGCGAAGATGTTCACCTATTCGATCAACCCGCCGGAAGTGGACAAGCTGTACACGCGGCTGTGGACGGAGATCAAGACCGGCCGGTAAGGCGGGATGCGCGTCGCGTCCCCGGAAGGGGGACGCGACGGTAGGAGGGGCTTCAGCCCCGACGCGCGATGTCGAAGGTTCCAGGCACCACATCGTTCCACGCAAATTCTCCGACGCGCCGTTCGAGCGCGCGGACGTCGATAGGGGAGGGCAACACCGGGTGCCGTCTGTGCGGCGCCCGTAACCGCCGCCGCGAGGCGGCCTCGGAGACCACGATGAAGCACGCGAGTTGGTGGGCGCTGGCGTTTGCGGTGGTGGTGGGGATGAGCGGCTGCGGCCGCGGCGAAGGCGACAAGCAGGCCGGCAATGACGGTGGTGGCAAGCCGGCCGCTGCCGAAGCCAAGGAACTCAACGTCTACAACTGGTCTGATTACATCGCCGCCGGCACCGTGCCCGGCTTCGAGCAGGCCACCGGGGTCAAGGTCGTCTACGACGTATTCGACAGCAACGAACTGCTGGAGGCCAAGCTGCTGGCCGGCAGCAGCGGTTATGACGTGGTGGTGCCGTCGCTGAGCTTTCTGGGCCGGCAGATCCAGGCCGGCGTGTTCCAGCCGCTGGACAAGTCGAAGATTCCCAATCTCGCCAATCTCGACCCGGCGATGATGGAGCGCATCGCGCAGCAGGATCCGGGCAACAAGTACGCGGTGCCGTATCTGTGGGGCACCACCGGCATCGGCTACAACGTCGACAAGATCAAGGCGGTGTTCGGCACCGACGAGGTGGTCAACAGCTGGGACCTGGTGTTCAAGCCGGAGAACCTGGCCAAGCTGAAGGACTGCGGCGTCACCATCCTGGACACGCCTTCGGAGATCATCCCGACGGTGCTGCATTACCTGGGCGAAGATCCGAACAGTACCGATCCGGCGGTGATCACCCGCGCGGTGAAGGTGCTGCGGAGCATCCGCCCGTATATCCGCAACTTCCATTCCTCGCAGTACATCGACAGCCTGGCCAAGGGCAACATCTGCCTGGCGGTGGGTTGGTCGGGTGACGTGCTGCAGGCGCGTGATCGCGCCGACGAGGCGAACAACGGCGTGCACATCGCGTATTCGATCCCGAAGGAAGGGGCGCTGCAGTTCTTCGACATGCTGGCGGTTCCGAAGGACGCCGCGCACCCGGACAACGCCTACGCCTTCATCAACTACCTGCTGCGGCCGGAAGTGGCGGCGGCGAATACCAACTTCGTCAGCTATCCCAACCCGGTGACCACGTCCACGCCGCTGATCGACGCGGCCATCCGCGACAACAAGACGATCTACCCGCCGCCGGAGGTGCAGGCCAAGCTGTTCGGCCTGAAGATCATGCCGCCGGAAGTGGATCGGCTGTATACGCGGTTGTGGACGGAGTTGAAGACGGGCCAGTAGCGCGCCGGGCCGTCCCGCCCGCGGGACGGCCGAACTGCCCGTGACCGTGGCCGCGGCTTCTGCGATCATGCCGGCAGGCGCCGGCGCGATGGGAGAGCGTGCGCGGCGCGAGTTGTTTCACAGCAGAGGGATCCGATGGCACCTACCGACGCCAAGCCCGAGCGAGCTCCCACCCCGCCCAGCGGCGGCGAGGGCTATCTCTCCATCCAGGACGTGCGCAAGGAGTTCGACGGCTTCGTCGCCGTCGACGACGTCAACCTGCAGATCCGCAAGGGCGAGATCTTCGCCCTGCTCGGCGGCTCGGGCAGCGGCAAGTCCACCCTGCTGCGCTGCCTGGCCGGCTTCGAGAAGCCGACCAAGGGCCGCATTGTCCTCGACGGGCAGGTGATGAACGAGCTGCCGCCTTACGACCGGCCGATCAACATGATGTTCCAGTCCTATGCGCTGTTCCCGCATATGACGGTGGAGCAGAACATCGCCTTCGGCCTCAAGCAGGATGGTCTGTCGCGCGATGCGGTGCGCAAGCGCGTGGGCGAGATGCTGGAACTGGTGCAGCTGGGCAAACTCGGCAAGCGCAAACCACACCAGCTCTCCGGCGGCCAGCAGCAGCGCGTGGCACTGGCGCGCTCGCTGGCCAAGGGCCCGAAGCTGCTGCTGCTCGACGAGCCGATGGGCGCGCTGGACAAGAAGCTGCGCTCGCGCATGCAGTTGGAACTGGTCAACATCATCGAGACCTCCGGTGTGACCTGCGTGATGGTCACCCACGACCAGGAAGAGGCCATGACCATGGCCACCCGCATCGCGCTGATGGACCAGGGCTGGATCCAGCAGGTCGGCAAGCCGGACGATATCTACGAGCAGCCGGCCAACCGTTTCGCCGCCGAGTTCATCGGCTCGGTGAACCTGATCGACGGCGTGATCGACGAGGATCTGCCCGAGTACGTGACGCTGAAGACCGACGTGCTGCCGGTACCGATCTACATCGGCCACGGCATCACCGGCTTCGAGGGGCAGCAGGTGTCCTTCGCGGTGCGGCCGGAGAAGCTGGTCATCGGCAAGGACGAGCCGGCGCATCCCTACAACAAGGCGCGCGGCACCATCGAGGACATCGCCTACTTCGGCAGCCATTCGGTGTACCACGTGCGCCTGCCCGGCGGCTTCAAGCTGATGGCCAACTTCACCAACCAGCAGCGCTGGGCCAGTGAAGGCATGACCTGGGGCGACGAGGTGTGGGTGAGCTGGGGCGAGAACGATGGCGTGGTGCTGACCTCATGAACCTGGCCCCGCTCAAGCGCTGGCTGCCAGGCGCGCGCTGGGGCGTGATCGCCCCGCCGTACCTGTGGTTGATCGTGTTCTTCGCGATCCCGTTCCTGATCGTGCTGAAAATCTCGTTCTCGCGGCTGGCCATCGCGATGCCGCCGTACACGCCGATCCTGGAGTACGTGGACAACGCGTTCCACCTCAAGCTCAACCTCGGCAACTACCTCAACCTGCTGACCGACAGCCAGTACATCGCCGCCTACCTGAGTTCGATCAAGATCGCGGCGATCTCCACCGTGCTGGCGCTGCTGGTCGGCTACCCGATGGCCTATGTGATCGCGCGGATGTCGCCGGCGGCGCGCAACGTGGCGATGATGCTGGTGGTGCTGCCATCGTGGACCTCGTTCCTGATCCGCGTGTACGCGTGGATCGGCATTCTCGACAGCAACGGCCTGCTCAACCGCGTGCTGATGGGCATCGGGCTCATCAAGGAGCCACTGCACATCCTCTACACGCCGCTGGCCGCCTATATCGGCATCGTCTACTGCTACTTGCCGTTCATGGTGCTGCCGCTGTACGCCACGCTGGTGAAGCTGGACCGGCGCCTGCTGGAGGCGGCCTACGATCTGGGGGCGCGGCCGTGGAAGGCATTCCTCACCATCACCCTGCCGCTGTCGCGCAGCGGCATCATCGCCGGCTGCATGCTGGTGATGATCCCGGCGGTGGGCGAATTCGTGATCCCGGAAATGCTCGGCGGCCCGGATACGCTGATGATTGGCCGGGTGCTGTGGGGCGAGTTCTTCAACAACCGCGACTGGCCGGCCGCATCGGCGGTGGCGATCGTGATGCTGCTCCTGCTGCTGGTGCCGATCCTGATCTTCAACCGCTACCAGCAGCGTGACCTGGAAGGGAGGTTGTCATGATCGGCGACCGCGGCGGCAGGGTGATGAGCTGGGCGGTGCTGTGCTTCGGCTTCGCGTTCCTGTACCTGCCGATCCTGCTGCTGATCGTGTATTCGTTCAATTCCTCGCGCCTGGCGACGGTGTGGGCGGGTTTCTCGACCAAGTGGTACGGCGAGCTGCTGCGCGACCGGCAGATGCTGGACGCGGCGTGGATCAGCCTGCGGGTGGCGTTCTGGACCGCGACCGCGTCGATGGTGATCGGCACGATGGCGGCGCTGGTGATGACGCGGATGCGGCGCTTCCCGGGCAAGACCCTGTTCGGCGCGCTGATCACCGCACCGCTGGTGATGCCCGAGGTGATCATCGGCTTGTCGATCCTGCTGATGCTGGTGTCGATGGGCGGCATCCTCGGTATCGCGCCGAAGGGGGTAATGGCGATCTGGGTGGCGCATGTGACGTTCACCATTTCCTTCGTCACCGTGGTGGTGTCCTCGCGCTTGCAGGAGCTGGACCGCTCGCTGGAAGAAGCGGCGATGGACCTGGGCGCGAACCGGCTGAAGGTGTTTTTCCTGATCACGCTGCCGATCATCGCGCCGGCACTGGTGTCGGGCTGGCTGCTGGCGTTCACGCTGTCGCTGGACGACGTGGTGATCGCCAGTTTCGTGGCCGGGCCGAGTTCGACCACGTTGCCGATGAAGGTGTTCTCGTCGGTGCGGCTGGGCATCAGCCCGAAGATCAACGCGCTGGCGACGATCATGGTGCTGGCGGTGTCGCTGGCGGCGGTGGCGGGCTGGTGGGTGATGGCGCGCAGCGAGAAGCGCCGGCAGCGTGACATGCAGATGGCGCTGCAGGACAACAGCTGATCCCCCCAACTGTAGGAGCGGCTTCAGCCGCGACCGCGCGATCCTGCAGTCGCGGCTGAAGCCGCTCCTACAAGAAGGACGGATTCCGGCCATCCCAGGCGAACATCGGCAAGGCATTGCGGGAGGGGTTTCAGCCCCGACCGCCCTGCGTCAGCTCGCCGCACACCGCATCCCGCAGCGTTCCACCCCTGCAATGCTCCCCTGACATCGCCACTACCCGTAGCGGACTACCATGACCGCCTGAATTCCGCGGAGTCCCCCGATGTCCAGCTACCAGACGGTCAATCCCCACACCGGCCAATCCGAACACACGGTGCAGCTGATGGATGCGAACGCGATCGAGCAGCGCCTGGCCGCTGCGGCGCAGGCATTCCCGGCCTGGGCGGCGACGCCGCTGGCCGATCGCGCCGCGCTGCTGCGCAAGGCCGGCGAGGCGCTGACGCGTCGCCGCGAGGACATCCAGCGGGTGATGACCGCCGAGATGGGCAAGCTGCGCGTGGAGGCGCTGGCGGAGGTCGACAAGTGCGCGCAGGCCTGCACGTATTACGCCGATCACGCCGCCGAGTACCTGCAGCCGAAGGAGATCCGCACCGAGGCGCAGCGCAGCTATGTGCGCTACGAGCCGATAGGCTGCGTGTTCGCGGTGATGCCGTGGAATTTCCCGATCTGGCAGGTTTTCCGCTTCCTGGCGCCGGGCCTGATGGCCGGCAACGTGGCGTTGCTGAAGCATGCGAGCAACGTGCCGCGCTGCGCGGATGCGATCAAGGCGGTGCTGGACGAGGCGGGTTTCCCGGCCGGGGTGTTCGATGTGCTGCATATCGACAACGACCAGGCCGCCGAGGTGCTGCGCGATCCGCGCGTGGTGGCGGTGACGCTGACCGGCAGCGAGCGGGCAGGGCGTTCGATCGCCAGCAATGCCGGCGAGCAGCTGAAGAAGAGCGTGATGGAGCTGGGCGGCAGCGATGCGTTCGTGGTGCTGGAGGATGCGGACCTGGACAAGACGGTGGCGGCGGCGGTGAAGTCGCGCTTCGACAATGCGGGGCAGACCTGCATCGCGGCGAAGCGCTTCATCGTGGTGGCGCCGATCGCCGATGCGTTCGTGGAGAAGTTCGTGGCCGCGGCTGGCAAGCGGGTGGCGGGTGATCCGCAGCGCGAGGACGTGACCTTGGCGCCGATGGCGCGCGCGGACCTGCGCGAGGAGCTGCACAAGCAGGTGCTTGCCAGCGTGGGCAACGGGGCGAAGGTGCTGCTCGGTGGCGAGCCGGTCGCCGGGACCAATGCGGCCTACCCGGCGACGATCCTCGATGCGGTGAAGCCCGGGATGCCGGCCTACGACGAGGAGCTGTTCGGCCCGGTGGCGGCGATCCTGCGCGTGGCCGACGAGGCCGAGGCCGTGCGCGTGGCCAACGATACGACTTACGGGCTCGGCGGCAGCGTGTGGAGCGGGGATGCGGCGCGCGGTGAGCGCGTCGCGCAGCAGCTCCAGTGCGGGGCCGCTTTCGTCAACGCCATCGTCAAGAGCGATGTGCGGCTGCCGTTTGGCGGGACCAAGCGCTCAGGGTTCGGGCGTGAGCTGGCCGAGCATGGGATTCATGAGTTCACCAACGTCAAGACGGTCTATGTGGCGTAGGTGAGGGTTGGTGGGGCGGCCTTTGGCCGCCCTTTTTGTTTGGGCGCTTTGTGCGCTGTTAGGGGGGCTGGCCTTCGATGTGGGTCGGCTCGCTTGGATCGTGCACGGCCTGCGGGGGCGGGGCCCTTTCGGGAC
>DJAN01000003.1 GCA_002429615.1 Lysobacteraceae bacterium UBA6001 | reverse complement strand
GGTGCGCTCGAACTTACCCTTTGCCATTGTTGTATACCTTGAATATCAGAAAGAAGAGGGGGAAGGACTGAGCTTACGCTCAGCCCTTCTTGATCACGGTGTCGGCGATGTTCGACGGAGCCGGCTCGTAGTGATCGAACTCCATCGTGAAGGTCGCGCGACCCTGGGTCTGCGAACGCAGCGAGGTCGCGTAGCCGAACATCTCGCCCAGCGGGATCATCGCGTTGATGATCTTGCCCGACGGCGTTTCGTCGGAACCCTGCAGCACGCCGCGACGACGGCTCACGTCGCCCATCACGTCACCCAGGTAATCCTCCGGGGTCACGATCTCGACCTTCATGATCGGCTCCAGCAGCACCGGCTTGGCCTTCGCGAAGCCCTGCTTGAACGCCATCGAGGCGGCCAGCTTGAACGCCATTTCCGACGAGTCGACGTCATGGTACGAGCCGAACACCAGCTTGACCTTGACGCCCACGACCGGGAAGCCAGCCAGCGGACCGCTGGTGATGGTTTCGCGCAGGCCCTTTTCGACGGACGGGATGAATTCCTTCGGAATCACACCACCGGTGATGTCGTTGACGAACAGGAAGTCGTCCTTGTAATCCTTGTTCGCCTTGTCTTCGTCCGACGCCGGCGACAGCTCGATCACGACGTGACCGTACTGACCCTTACCGCCCGACTGCTTGGCGTGCTTGTAGTCCGACTTGACGTCCGAAGCCTGGATCGTTTCGCGGTACGCGACCTGCGGCTTGCCGACGTTGGCCTCGACGTTGAACTCGCGCTTCATGCGGTCAACGATGATGTCCAGGTGCAGCTCGCCCATGCCCGAGATGATGGTCTGGCCGGATTCTTCGTCGGTCTTGACGCGGAACGAGGGATCTTCCTGCGCCAGACGGCCCAGGGCCATGCCCATCTTTTCCTGGTCCGACTTGGTCTTCGGCTCCACGGCCATCGAGATCACCGGCTCCGGGAACACCATGCGCTCCAGGATGATCGGGTGGTCCAGCGAGCACATGGTGTCACCGGTGGTGACGTCCTTCAGGCCCACGGCAGCGGCGATGTCGCCCGCGCGCACTTCCTTGATCTCGGTGCGGTCGTTCGAATGCATCTGCAGCAGACGGCCAATACGCTCCTTCTTGCCCTTGACCGAGTTCAGCACCTGGTCACCGGCATTGAGCACGCCCGAATACACGCGGAAGAACGTCAGCGCGCCCACGAACGGGTCGGTGATGATCTTGAACGCGAGCGACGAGAACGGCGCCTTGTCGTCCGACTGACGGGTCAGCTGCTTGGTTTCGTCATCGACGTCGGTACCGGTCACCGGCGGCACGTCGACCGGCGACGGCAGCAGGCGCACGACGCCGTCGAGCATCGCCTGGACGCCCTTGTTCTTGAACGCCGAGCCACAGAACATCGGAACGATCTCGGTGGCCAGCGTACGGATACGCAGGGCTTCGATGATCTCGGCCTCGGTCAGCTCTTCGCCGCCCAGGTACTTTTCCATCAGCTCTTCGTTGGCTTCCGCGGCCGCTTCGACCATGAACGCACGCGCTTCGTTCGCCTTCTCGACCAGGTCGGCCGGGATATCGCGATACTCGAACACGGTGCCCTGCGAGGCGGCATCCCAATGGATGGCCTTCATCTTCAGCAGGTCGACCACGCCCTCGAAACCGTCTTCAGCGCCGATCGGCACCTGCATCGGCACCGGCACCGCGCCCAGGCGCGACTTCAGCTGGCCGACGACCTTGTCGAAGTTGGCACCGGTGCGGTCCATCTTGTTGACGAACGCGATGCGCGGCACGTGGTAACGGTTGGCCTGGCGCCACACGGTCTCCGACTGCGGCTGGACGCCACCGACGGCGCACAGCACGAACACCGCGCCGTCGAGCACGCGCAGCGAACGCTCGACTTCGATGGTGAAGTCGACGTGCCCGGGGGTGTCGATGATGTTGAAGCGGTGCTCCTCCATCGACTTGTCCATGCCCTTCCAGAACGCGGTGGTGGCAGCGGACTGGATCGTGATGCCACGCTCCTGCTCCTGCTCCATCCAGTCCATGGTGGCGGCGCCGTCGTGCACTTCACCGATCTTGTGGCTGACGCCGGTGTAGAACAGGATGCGCTCGGACGTGGTGGTCTTGCCGGCATCGATGTGGGCCATGATGCCGAAGTTGCGGTAACGCTCGATGGGAGTGGTACGGGCCACGGGAGCCTCTCAATTTCTCGGATTTCGGATGGCCGAACGCCGCCTTTCGGCGGCCTTCGGGTTTGTTGTGGCGCGCTGCGCGCCACGATGTTCAGCACCCTATATGGTGCTGAAGGGCCTTGTTCCCAAGGCCCTCAACCTCACCAGCGGTAATGCGCGAAGGCCTTGTTCGCTTCCGCCATACGGTGGGTTTCTTCACGCTTCTTGATGGCACCGCCGCGGTTTTCCGAGGCGTCCAGGAGTTCGGCAGCCAGCTTGCGCGGCATCGAATTCTCACCGCGCTTGCGGGCGGAATCGATCAGCCAACGCATGGCAAGGGCCATACGGCGAGAGGCGCGAACTTCGACCGGAACCTGGTAAGTAGCGCCGCCGACGCGACGCGACTTGACCTCTACGGTCGGTGCCACGTTATCCAGTGCCTTCTGCACCAGATCCACGGCGTTCGGATTCTTTTCGCCGATGACGTCCATAGCGCCATACACGATTTTCTCTGCAACCGACTTCTTGCCAGACTGCATCACCATGTTGATGAAGCGGGCAATGGTTTCGCTGCCATGCTTGGGATCAGGCAGGACGGTGCGCTGCGGAGTAGAACCTTTACGGGACATTAGTTAATTTTCCTTAGCTCTTCGGGCGCTTGGCGCCGTACTTCGAACGGCCCTGGCGGCGCTTGGCAACGCCAGCGGCGTCGAGCGAACCACGGACGGTGTGGTAACGGACACCCGGCAGATCCTTGACTCGGCCACCACGGATCAGGACCACGGAGTGTTCCTGCAGGTTGTGGCCTTCGCCGCCGATGTAGCTGATGACCTCTTCCTGGTTGGTCAGGCGAACCTTCGCAACCTTACGGAGGGCCGAGTTCGGCTTCTTCGGGGTGGTGGTGTAAACGCGCGTGCACACGCCACGACGCTGCGGACACTTGTCCAGCGCCGGGGAGGCACTCTTGTAGGTGGTCGCTTGCCGAGGCTTGCGGACCAGCTGATTGATAGTCGCCATCAGTGGATTCTTCTGATTGGAAGGTCGTCGGACCCTCATGAAAACGACGACAGGCCGAAAGGCCGGCCTGCCGAGAGGCGGGAGTATAGCTGGCAGGTCAAATTCCCGTCAACCGCACGGGTTTTCGGCCTGCTGGCCCATCCGGGCCGGGAAAACGGAGGGCTTCCTGCCCTCTTCCAGCGCCCCGGCGCGGCCTGTTCAGCCGCGCCGGGTTATTGCTTATTCCTCGTCGGAACCGGCTTCGACCACTGCCGGAGCGGCGGTCTCGGTCGCCGGCGCGGCGCCGGCCAGGGTTTCCATCTCGGACTCGGTGAGACCGGTCGCACCACGACGGCGCTGCGTGTGGTAGGTCAGGCCGGTACCGGCCGGGATCAGGCGACCCACGATCACGTTTTCCTTCAGGCCGCGCAGGTTGTCGCTGGTACCACGGACCGCCGCCTCGGTGAGGACGCGGGTGGTTTCCTGGAACGACGCCGCCGAGATGAACGACTCGGTCGCCAGCGAGGCCTTGGTGATGCCCAGCAGGACCGGGTCGAACTTGGCCGGCAGCTCGTTGCGGGTCGCCAGGCGGGCATTTTCCTCGATGACGCGCTGGCGCTCGGCCTGCTCGCCATTCAGGAACTTGCTGTTGCCCTGGTCGGTGATCTCGACCTTGCGCAGCATCTGGCGGGTGATCACCTCGATGTGCTTGTCGTTGATCTTCACGCCCTGCAGGCGATACACGTCCTGGATTTCCTTGACCAGGTAAGCGGCCAGCGGCTCGACACCCAGCAGACGCAGGATGTCCTGCGGGCTCGGCTCGCCGTCCACCACGGTCTCGCCCTTGGTCACGTGCTCACCTTCGAACACGATGATCTGGCGGTACTTCGGAATCAGCTCCTCATGCTCGCTGCCATCGGTGTCCTTGATGATCAGGCGCTGCTTGCCCTTGGTGTCCTTGCCGAAGCTGATCACGCCCGAACGCTCGGCCAGGATCGCCGGATCCTTCGGCTTGCGCGCTTCGAACAGGTCGGCCACGCGCGGCAGACCACCGGTGATGTCGCGGGTCTTCGACGCTTCCTGCGGGATCTTGGCGACCACGTCACCCACGCCGACGGCGGCGCCGTCCTGCAGGTTGACGATCGAGCGCGGCGGCAGCAGGTACTGCGCCGGCAGGTCGGTGCCCGGGATCGACAGGTCGTTGCCCTTGGCGTCGACGATGCGCACCAGCGGACGCAGGTCCTTGCCCTGCGAGCCACGACGCTTCGGATCGGTGATCTCGCGCGAGGCCAGGCCGGTCAGCTCGTCGGTCTTCTCGATGACGGTGACGCCATCGATGAAGTCGACGAAGCGAATGAAGCCCGCCACTTCCGACACGATCGGGTGGTTATGCGGATCCCAGTTCGCCACGGTCTGGCCAGCCTTGATCTCGGCAGCGTCCTTGACCGAGATGTTGGCGCCGTACGGCAGCTTGTAACGCTCGCGCTCGCGGCCATGGGCATCGAGCACGGAGATTTCACCCGAGCGCGAGACCGCGACCAGGGTGCCGTTCGCATGCTCGACCGACTTGAGGTTGGTGAACTTCACCGAACCGGTGGTCTTGACGGTGATGTTGTCCACCGCCGCGGCACGCGACGCCGCACCACCGATGTGGAACGTACGCATGGTCAGCTGGGTACCCGGCTCACCGATCGACTGCGCGGCGATGACGCCGACCGCCTCACCGATGTTGACCAGGTGGCCACGGGCCAGATCACGGCCGTAGCAGTGACCGCACACGCCGAACGGCGATTCGCAGGTGATGGTCGAGCGGACCTTGATCGACTGCACGCTCGCCTCTTCCAGCTTGGCGACCCACTGCTCGTCGAGCAGGGTGTTGCGGGTCACGATCGGCTCTTCGTCATTGCCCGGCAGGAACACGTCCTCGGCCACGACGCGGCCCAGCACGCGGTCCTTCAGCGGCTCGACCACATCGCCGCCTTCCACGATCGGGGTCATGGTCAGGCCTTCCAGCGTGCCGCAGTCGACCTCGGTGATCACCACGTCCTGCGCCACGTCGACCAGACGACGGGTCAGGTAACCCGAGTTCGCCGTCTTCAGCGCGGTATCGGCCAGACCCTTACGGGCACCGTGGGTGGAGTTGAAGTACTCCTGCACGTTCAGGCCTTCGCGGAAGTTCGCCTTGATGGGCGTCTCGATGATCGAGCCGTCCGGGCGAGCCATCAGGCCGCGCATGCCGGCCAGCTGACGGATCTGCGCCTGGCTACCACGCGCACCGGAGTCGGCCATGATGTACAGCGAGTTCATCGACTTCTGGTCGATGGTCTCGCCCTTGGCATTGACCACCTTCTCGGTACCGATGGTGTCCATCATCGCCTTGGCGATGCGTTCGTTGGTGCGCGACCAGATGTCGACCACCTTGTTGTAGCGCTCGCCGGCGGTGACCAGGCCCGACTGGTACTGCTCCTGGATTTCCAGCACCTCGGCCTCGGCCTCGGTCAGGATGCCCTTCTTCTCGTCCGGGATCAGCATGTCGTCGATGCCGATCGACACGCCGGCGCGGGTGGCGTAGGCGTAGCCGGTGTACATCAGGCGGTCGGCGAAGACGACGGTGTCCTTCAGGCCGAGCATGCGGTACGACGAGTTGATCAGGCGCGAGATGTTCTTCTTGGTCATCTCGGTGTTCGCCAGGGCGAACGGCAGACCTTCCGGCAGGATTTCGCTCAGCAGGGCGCGACCGATCGTGGTGTCCACGATCGAGGTCTTCTTCTGCTTGACGCCGTTGTCGTCGGTCACCACCTCGGTGATGCGGACCTTGACCTTGGCGTGCAGCTCGACCACGCGGTTGTCGTAGGCGCGCTTCACTTCATTGGTGTTGGCGAACACCATGCCCTCGCCCTTCTTGTTCTCCAGGGCGCGGCTCAGGTAGTACAGGCCCAACACGACGTCCTGCGACGGCACGATGATCGGCTCGCCGTTGGCCGGCGACAGGATGTTGTTGGTGGACATCATCAGCGCACGCGCTTCCAGCTGGGCTTCCAGCGAGAGCGGCACGTGGACGGCCATCTGGTCACCGTCGAAGTCGGCGTTGAACGCGGTGCAGACCAGCGGGTGCAGCTGGATCGCCTTGCCTTCGATCAGCACCGGCTCGAACGCCTGGATGCCCAGGCGGTGCAGGGTCGGCGCACGGTTCAGCAGCACCGGATGCTCGCGGATGACCTCTTCGAGGATATCCCACACCTCGGCCTCTTCACGCTCGACCAGCTTCTTGGCTGCCTTGATCGTGGTGGCCAGGCCGCGACGCTGCAGCTTGGCGAACACGAACGGCTTGAACAGCTCCAGCGCCATCTTCTTCGGCAGGCCGCACTGGTGCAGCTTCAGGTACGGACCCACGGTGATGACCGAACGGCCCGAGTAGTCCACGCGCTTGCCGAGCAGGTTCTGGCGGAAGCGGCCCTGCTTGCCCTTGATCATGTCGGCCAGCGACTTGAGCGGGCGCTTGTTGGTGCCGGTGATGGCACGGCCACGACGGCCGTTGTCCAGCAGCGCATCGACCGATTCCTGCAGCATGCGCTTTTCGTTGCGCACGATGATGTCCGGCGCGTTCAGCTCGAGCAGGCGGCGCAGGCGGTTGTTGCGGTTGATGACGCGACGGTACAGGTCATTGAGGTCGGAGGTCGCGAAGCGGCCACCATCCAGCGGGACCAGCGGGCGCAGGTCCGGCGGCAGCACCGGCAGCACGGTCATGACCATCCACTCCGGACGGTTGCCGGACTCGATGAAGGCCTCGATCAGCTTGATGCGCTTGGTCAGTCGCTTGAGCTTGGTTTCCGAACCGGTGCTGGCGATCTCCTCGCGCAGGCGGGTCATTTCCGACTGCAGGTCGATCGTGCGCAGCAGCTCGTACACGGCCTCGGCGCCCATGGCGGCGTCGAAGTCGTCGCCGTGCTCCTGGCGCGCGGTCAGGTACTGCTCTTCGGTCAGCAGCTGGCGGCGCTCGAGCGAGGTCAGGCCCGGCTCGGTCACCACGTAGGCTTCGAAGTACAGCACGCGCTCGATGTCACGCAGGGTCATGTCCAGCATCAGGCCGATGCGCGACGGCAGCGACTTGAGGAACCAGATGTGCGCGACCGGCGAAGCCAGGTCGATGTGGCCCATGCGCTCGCGGCGCACCTTGGCCAGGGTCACTTCGGTGCCGCACTTCTCGCAGACCACGCCGCGGTGCTTCATGCGCTTGTACTTGCCGCAC
Source organism: Lysobacteraceae bacterium UBA6001 (assembly GCA_002429615.1). Lineage (GTDB taxonomy): Bacteria > Pseudomonadota > Gammaproteobacteria > Xanthomonadales > Xanthomonadaceae > Stenotrophomonas_A. The sequence continues at coordinate 9,171 of DJAN01000003.1, read as the reverse complement.
AGGCACTCGTAGTCCTTGATCGGGCCGAAGATGGCCGCGCAGAACAGGCCGTCACGCTCCGGCTTGAAGGTGCGGTAGTTGATGGTTTCCGGCTTCTTCACTTCGCCGAAGGACCACGAGCGAATCAGGTCCGGCGAAGCCAGCGCGATCTTGATCGCGTCGAAGTCCAGCGTCTGGCGCTGCTGGTTGAAGAGGTTGAGCAGGTCTTTCATGGTGTTTCTCCGTCAGGAGGAATACTTGTGTCGATGGGGACTGTCGGACGCTTGTGGCGGCGCGGATGCCGGTGTGGCATCCGCGCCCGCGCGATCAATGACCTTCCAGCTCCATGTTGATGGCCAGCGAGCGGATTTCCTTCACGAGGACGTTGAAGGACTCCGGCATGCCCGCGACCATCTCGTGCGCGCCATCGACGATGTTCTTGTACATCTGGTTGCGGCCCTGCACGTCGTCGGACTTCACCGTCAGCATTTCCTGCAGGGTGTAGGCCGCGCCGTAGGCTTCCAGCGCCCAGACTTCCATCTCACCGAAGCGCTGGCCACCGAACTGCGCCTTGCCGCCCAGCGGCTGCTGGGTGACGAGCGAGTACGGACCGGTCGAGCGCGCGTGCATCTTGTCGTCGACCAGGTGGTTCAGCTTCAGCATGTGCATGTAGCCGACCGTGGTGTGGCGGTCGAACGGTTCACCGGTGCGGCCGTCGTACAGCTGGGTCTGACCGCTCTGCGGCAGGTCGGCCAGTTCCAGCATGCGCTTGATTTCCGCTTCGGTGGCGCCGTCGAACACCGGGGTCGCCATCGGCACGCCGTCGGTGAGGTTCTTGGCCAGGTTCAGCAGCTCGGCATCGGAGAACTGCGACAGGTCGACGCGATCCTCGCCCAGCTTCTTCTCGTGGTTGTAGATCTCGGCGAGGAACTTGCGCAGTTCGGCCACCGCGGTCTGGGCTTCCAGCATGCGCTGGATCTTGCGACCCAGGCCCTTCGCCGCCCAACCCAGGTGGACTTCCAGCACCTGGCCGATGTTCATACGCGACGGCACGCCCAGCGGGTTCAGCACGATGTCCACGGTCTCGCCGTTGGCCATGTAGGGCATGTCCTCGATCGGCTGGATCATGGACACGACGCCCTTGTTGCCGTGGCGGCCGGCCATCTTGTCACCCGGCTGGATGCGACGCTTCACCGCCAGGAACACCTTCACCATCTTCAGCACGCCCGGCGCGAGGTCGTCGCCCTGGGTGATCTTGCCGCGCTTATCGGCGAAGCGGTGCTCGAATTCCTTCTCGTGCGCCTGGATCTGCTTCTGCGCGCGCTCGATCGCCTCGGCGGCGTCGTCGTCCTTCATGCGCAGCTGGAACCAGTCGGATTTCTTCAGGCTGTCCAGGTAGGCGTCGGTGACGTTGTCGCCCTTCTTCAGGCCGGCGCCGCCATTGGCCACCTTGCCGACGATCTGCGAGCGCAGGCGCGCGTAGATCGCCGCTTCCAGGATGCGGAACTGGTCGTCGAAGTCCTTCTTGACGCGCTTGATCTCGGATTCTTCGATCTGGCGGGCGCGCTTGTCCTTCTCGATGCCATCACGGGTGAAGACCTGCACGTCGATGACGGTGCCGTCCATGCCCGGCGGAACGCGCAGCGAGCTGTCCTTCACGTCCGAAGCCTTCTCGCCGAAGATCGCGCGCAGCAGCTTCTCTTCCGGGGTCAGCTGGCTCTCGCCCTTCGGCGTGACCTTGCCGACCAGGATGTCGCCGGCGCGGACTTCCGCACCGATGTACACCACGCCGGACTCGTCGAGGCGGTTCAGCGCCTGCTCGGAGACGTTCGGGATGTCGGCGGAGATTTCCTCCGGCCCCAGCTTGGTGTCACGCGCGACGCAGGTCAGCTCTTCGATGTGGATCGTGGTGTAACGATCCTCTTCCACCACGCGCTCGGAGAGCAGGATGGAGTCTTCGAAGTTGTAGCCGTTCCACGGCATGAACGCGATCAGCATGTTCTGGCCCAGGGCCAGCTCGCCGATATCGGTGGACGGGCCGTCGGCCAGCACGTCGCCACGCGCCACCACGTCACCCACGTTCACCAGCGGACGCTGGTTGATGCAGGTGTTCTGGTTGGAGCGGGTGTACTTGATCAGCGTGTAGATATCCACGCCGGCATCGGTCTCGCCGACGATCTCGTTCTCGTTGACCTTGACCACGATGCGGCCGGCGTCGATCTGCTCGATCACACCGCCACGACGCGCGTTCACGGTCACGCCGGAGTCACGCGCCACGGCGCGCTCGATGCCGGTACCGACCAGCGGCTTCTGCGCACGCAGGGTCGGAACGGCCTGGCGCTGCATGTTCGCGCCCATCAGTGCGCGGTTGGCGTCGTCGTGCTCGAGGAACGGAACCAGCGCGGCCGCGATCGACACGGTCTGCATCGGCGAGACGTCCATGAAGTGCACTTCGGACGGCGGCTTCAGCAGCGACTCGCCCTGGAAGCGGCACGGCACGAACTGCTCGGTCAGACGGCTCTTGGCATCGTGCAGCGCGTTGGCCTGCGCGATGACGTACTCGTTCTCCTCGATCGCCGACAGGTATTCGACCTCGTCGGTGATCTGGCCGTCCACGACCTTACGGTACGGCGTCTCGAGGAAGCCGTACTGGTTGGTGCGCGCATACACGGCGAGCGAGTTGATCAGGCCGATGTTCGGACCTTCCGGCGTTTCGATGGTGCAGACGCGGCCGTAGTGGGTCGGGTGCACGTCGCGCACTTCGAAGCCGGCGCGCTCGCGGGTCAGGCCGCCCGGGCCCAGGGCCGAGACGCGACGCTTGTGCGTGACTTCCGACAGCGGGTTGTTCTGGTCCATAAACTGCGACAGCTGCGAGGAGCCGAAGAACTCCTTGATCGCGGCGGCCACCGGCTTGGCGTTGATCAGCTCCTGCGGGGTCAGGCCTTCCGACTCGGCCATCGACAGGCGCTCCTTCACGGCGCGCTCGACGCGGACCAGGCCCACGCGGAACACGTTCTCGGCCATTTCGCCGACCGAACGCACGCGACGGTTGCCCAGGTGGTCGATGTCGTCCACCACGCCACGGCCGTTGCGGATCTCGCTCAGCACCTTGATGACGTCAAGGATGTCCGAGCTCTGGCCATGCGCGGCGACCAGGCGCTTGGACTCTTCGTCGTTGCGCTCGCCGTAGTACTTGCGGTCGTACAGCACCGCTTCGCCGGTGACTTCCTTGCGGCCGACACGACGGTTGAACTTCATGCGGCCGACCGTGGACAGGTCGTAGCGCTCGAAGGTGAAGAACAGGTTGTGGAACAGGTTCTGCGCGGCGTCCTTGGTCGGCGGCTCGCCCGGACGCATCATGCGGTAGATCTCGACCAGCGCTTCGAGCTGGGTCTTGGTCGGGTCGATGCGCAGGGTGTTGGACAGGTACGGACCACGGTCGAGGTCGTTCACCCACAGGGTGCCGACAGCGTCCACGCCCGCCTTGCGGAACGCGGCCAGCTGGTCGTCGTTGATCTCGTCGTTGGCATTGGCCAGCAGCTCGCCGGTCGACGCGTCGATGACGTCATGCGACAGGATGCGGCCCACCAGGTACTCGTCCGGCACGGCCAGCGCGGCGATGCCCGAGGCTTCCAGCTGCTTGACGTGACGCGCGGTGATGCGCTTGCCCGCTTCCACGATGACCTTGTCGCCATCGGCCAGGTCGAAGTTCAGCGTTTCGCCACGCAGGCGCTCCGGCACCAGCTCCAGCTGGACGCCTTCGTCCGGGTTGATGTGGAAGGTGTTGATGTCGAAGAACTCGTTCAGCATCTCCTCGTTGGAGTAGCCGAGCGCGCGCAGCAGGATCGACACCGGCAGCTTGCGGCGACGGTCGATACGGGTGAACAGCGCGTCCTTCGGGTCGAACTCGAAGTCCAGCCACGAGCCGCGGTAAGGGATGATGCGGGCGCTGTACAGCAGCTTGCCCGAGCTGTGGGTCTTGCCACGGTCATGGTCGAAGAACACGCCCGGCGAACGGTGCAGCTGCGAGACGATGACGCGCTCGGTGCCGTTGACGATGAAGGTGCCGTTGTCGGTCATGAGCGGAATCTCGCCCAGATAGACCTCCTGCTCCTTCACGTACTTGATGGCCTTGGTGGTCGACTCACGATCGTAGATCACCAGGCGCACGGTCACGCGCAGCGGGGCGCCGTAGGACAGGCCACGGTTGCGGCACTCGCGCTCGTCGAACACCGGGTCGCCCAGCTTGTAGCCGACGTATTCCAGCGCGGCGTTGCCGCTGTAGCTGGAGATCGGGAACACCGACTTCAGGGCCGCATGCAGGCCATGGTCCGTGCGCTTGGCCGGATCGATGTTTTCCTGCAGGAATTCACGGTAGGAATCCACCTGGATGGCGAGCAGGAACGGGACCTCGAGGATCGAACGCTGCTTGCCGAAATCCTTGCGGATACGCTTCTTTTCGGTGAACGAATAAGACGTCATGGGATCTTCCACCTTGGCTGTGGGGGCCGCGCGCCCGCGGCCCAGAGTCATGCTTTTGAAGAATGAGTTGTCAGTTGGAAGTCGCTGGTATTGCCGGCACCAGCACGCCTTCTCCCGCTACTTCCAACTACCAACTCCGAAAAATGCGAGTTGGGTTTTGACCGCGAGGGACTCTGGATCCCATCAACGGCCAAAGGCCGGGGGCTTTCGCCCCCAGCCTTCAGTGCACCGCCGTATAAGGCTGGCGATGCAAGGTGCTGCTTACTTGACTTCGACGGTCGCGCCAGCGGCCTCGAGATCCTTCTTGAACTTCTCGGCGTCTTCCTTCGACACGGCTTCCTTCAGGACGCCGCCGGCCTCGGTGAGGTCCTTGGCTTCCTTCAGGCCCAGGCCGGTGATGGCGCGGACAGCCTTGATGACGTCGACCTTCTTGGCGCCGGCGTCCTTCAGGATGATGTTGAACTCGGTCTGCTCTTCGACAGCGGCGGCCGGGCCGGCAGCGGCGGCAACAGCCACCGGGGCGGCGGCGGAGACGCCGAACTTGTCTTCGATGGCCTTGACCAGGTCCATCACTTCCATCAGGGACTTCTCGGCGATGGCGTCGACGATCTGCTCGTTGGTAAGGGACATTTTGATTACCTTCTGAAAATTTTCTGGATGGTGTTTCTAGCGGAAAGCTAGGGACATCGAACTCAGGCGGTTTCGGCGACAGGTTCGGCGGCAGCGCCACCTTCCTGCTTCTCGCCGACGGCCTTGACGGCGCGGGCGAACATCGTCACCGGCTCGGTCAGGACGCGGGCCAGCATGGCCAGGGCCTGGTCGCGGGTCGGCAGCGAAGCCAGGACGTCGACGTGGCTGGCCGGGAAGACCTCACCACCGATCGAAACGACCTTCGCCTGCAGCTTGTCGTTACCCTTGGCAAATTCCTTGATCAGGCGACCGGCAGCGCCGGGCTCCTCGAGCGAGAACGCATACAGCAGCGGACCAACCAGCTTGTCCTTGACGACTGCGTAATCGGTGCCTTCGACGGCGCGCGCGGCCAGCGTGTTCTTGACAACCTTCAAGAAAACACCGGTTTCGCGGGCCTGCTTGCGCATCGCGGTCATCTGGGAGACCGTGGTGCCAGCGTATTCGGCTGCGATCAAGGAGTGGGCCTTGGCGGCGACGTCTGCCAGTTCGGCGACAACTTCTTGCTTCTGGGACAGATTGAGAGCCATTGCACTCCTCCAATTGAACTCCGCGCACGGCTCCTGCCGCTTGCGGTCCAGGGCGGCATCCTTCCTGGACGCCGGGGGCATCGACCGATGCCCCGGTGGTGGCCGTTCTAGACCTGGAGTGAGCCAACCTGGGAAATCCCAGACCGCGTAACCAGAAAAACTCCAGAAGGGCGACACCATCTACGCAGGCCTGCCTCCTTGCGGAGGTGGATTAAGCGCTGCTGCGAAACCGGCGGCGACTCCCTGCCATAGCGAGCTTCCATGCCCGTCGCCGATCTGCACACACCGCGCCTGCGGTCTTTGACGGCTACCGCCAGCCGAAGCGGGCGGTCGCCTTCAAATGTCCTGCCCCGGCCGGAGCCGAGGCGGGTTGAAACCTGTACTACCGGGACAAGACGGCCTGATGACAGGCCGCCCCGCCCTTCGATCACTTCAGCGAAAGGCTGGACTGGTCGACGGTGACGCCCGGGCCCATGGTCGAGCTCAGCGACACCTTCTGCAGGTAGGTACCCTTCGAGGTGGCCGGCTTGGCCTTGACCAGGTCGATCAGCAGCGCCTGCAGGTTCGACTTCAGCGCTTCGTCGTCGAAGTTGGCCTTGCCGATGGTGCAGTGGATGATGCCGGCCTTGTCGGTGCGGTAACGCACCTGGCCCGACTTGGCGTTCTTCACCGCTTCGCCCGGGTTCGGGGAGACGGTGCCGACCTTCGGGTTCGGCATCAGGCCGCGCGGGCCCAGCACGGTACCCAGCTTACCCACGACGCGCATCGCGTCCGGGGTGGCGATGACGACGTCATAGTTCAGATCGCCGGCCTGCATCTTCTCGGCCAGGTCTTCCATGCCCACCGCCTCGGCGCCGGCAGCCAGGGCCTCTTCAGCCTTGGCACCCGCCGGGGCGAACACGGCCACGCGCACGCTCTTGCCGGTACCGGCCGGCAGCACGGTCGAACCGCGCACCTGCTGGTCCGACTTCTTGGCGTCCACGCCCAGGCGCACGGCAACGTCGACGGACTCGACGAACTTGGCCTTGGTGACGGTCTTCAGGATCTTGATCGCGTCCTCGAAGGCATACGACTTGCCCGGAACGACGGCGGCCTTGATGGCCTTCTCACGCTTGGTCTGTGCCATCTGATTAACCCTCCACCACCAGGCCCATGGAACGGGCCGAGCCCGCAATCGTACGCACCGCAGCTTCCAGCTCGGCCGCCGTCAGGTCGGCTTCCTTCGCCTTGGCGATTTCCTCGAGCTGCTTGCGGGTCACCTTGCCCACCTTCTCGGTGTTCGGGCGCTTGGAGCCCGAGGCGACGCCGGCGGCCTTCTTCAGCAGAACGCTGGCCGGGGTGCTCTTGGTGATGAAGGTGAACGTACGGTCCGAATAGGCCGTGATGATGACCGGGGTCGGCAGACCCGGCTCGAGCTTCTGCGTGGCGGCGTTGAACGCCTTGCAGAACTCCATGATGTTCAGGCCGCGCTGACCCAGCGCAGGACCGACCGGCGGCGAGGGATTGGCCTGACCAGCCTTCACCTGCAGCTTGATGTAACCGACAACTTTCTTTGCCATTTGAGTGCTCTCCGGGTGCTAGCGCCTGGACTTCAGGCTCCCCATCGGGCCGGGAGTAACGTACGCGCCCCGGCATCGCGTTTTACTTGCGCAGACGGCCACCCTTCGGTGGCCGAGTCTCCTGGCGATTCGCCAGGAGAGCGAGCCGCGCAGTATAGCAGTGTTTTGGGGCCGCCGCTCAAGCGGCGGCCGGGGCCCTGTTCAGCCCTTCTCGACCTGACCGAATTCCAGCTCGACGGGGGTCGAACGGCCGAAGATCAGGACGGCCACGCGCAGGCGGCTCTTCTCGTAGTTGACTTCCTCGACCACGCCGTTGAAGTCGTTGAACGGGCCATCGATGACGCGGACCATCTGGCCCGGCTCGAACAGCACCTTGGGACGGGGCTTCTCCACGCCGTCCTGGACGCGCTGAAGGATGGCATCGGCCTCCTCATCGCGGATCGGCAGCGGGCGATCGGCGGTGCCACCGATGAAACCCATCACCTTCGAGGTCTCTTTGACCAGGTGCCAGCTTTCGTTGTCGATGCGCGGGATACCGGCCTCTTCGTGGGTCTCGATCTGCACCAGCACGTAACCCGGGAAGAACTTGCGCTCGGAACGGCGCTTCTGGCCGGAGCGCATTTCCACGACTTCCTCGGTCGGAACCAGCACGTCGCCGAAGCGATCCTGCATTTCCTCACGGGCAATACGGTCGCGCAGCGCCTGCGCCACCGACTTCTCGAAACCTGAATAGGCGTGAACGACGTACCAGCGCTTCACAGAATCCTCCTCAACGCCCCAGGAACCACTTGGTGGCCAACTGGATGACGAAATCGAAACCACCCAGCATCAGGCTGAGGACGATGACCACGACAATGACGACCCACGTGGTCTGAATGGATTCCTTGCGCGTCGGCCATACGACCTTGCGCAACTCAAAGCGAGACTCGGACAGGAACTCACGGGTCTGACGCCCCTTGGTGGAGCCAAGGAACACCAGCGCACCCAGCACCAGGCCGACGATCACGGCCAGGCCGCGGATCTGCGGCGTCCAGCTACCCAGCTGGGCAGCACGCTCGGGAGCGGAGAACCAGAACCAAACGAAAAGACCCGCCACCACGAGGACCGCGGAGACGGCGTACTTGATGATGTCGCCACCTGCGGCGGCAGCACCCTTGGAAGATTCGATTTTGCTATTCATCCGGCTCTGGATACCCGCTTTATCTGTCCTGGGTCGTAAGAATTAGATGGCACGCCAGGAGGGACTCGAACCCCCAACCTGCGGTTTTGGAGACCGCTGCTCTGCCAATTGAGCTACTGGCGTACACGAAACCCTTAGACAACGAAGGCGGACCGATGTTCAATCCGGCCCGCCGTTCGTGCGATCCGGCAGCCGAAGCCACCGGACAGCAGGCACTTACTTGGTGATCTTGGCCACCACGCCGGCGCCGACGGTACGGCCGCCTTCGCGAATCGCGAAACGCAGGCCTTCGTCCATCGCCACCGGGTTGATCAGGGTGACCGACATCTTGACGTTGTCACCCGGCATCACCATCTCCACGCCTTCCGGCAGCTGGACGGCGCCAGTGATGTCGGTGGTGCGGAAGTAGAACTGCGGACGGTAGCCCTTGAAGAACGGGGTGTGACGGCCGCCCTCGTCCTTCGACAGCACGTACACCTCGGCTTCGAACTCGGTGTGCGGGGTGATCGAACCCGGCTTGGCCAGCACCTGGCCACGCTCCACGTCGTCACGCTTGGTGCCGCGCAGCAGCAGACCCGCGTTGTCACCCGCCTGGCCCTGATCCAGCAGCTTGCGGAACATTTCCACGCCGGTCACGGTGGTCTTCTGGGTCGGACGGATACCGACGATTTCGATTTCGTCACCGACCTTGATGATGCCGCGCTCGATACGACCGGTCACCACGGTGCCACGACCCGAGATCGAGAACACGTCT
>DJAN01000171.1:13513-26781 GCA_002429615.1 Lysobacteraceae bacterium UBA6001 | reverse complement strand
CGAGCCTCCATGGATGGATTCACGGCGTGTCCCGAAACGGCCCCGCCCCCGGAGGCCGCGCACGATCCAAGCGAGCCGATCCACCTCGCAGGCCGACATCCACCTAGCAAACCGACCCACCCCCAAAGCCAAGCGCGCCCACAATTGCAGCACCCCGCATTCATCGGCGACACTCGAACCCCTTGTTCCCGTTCGAGCCGATGCACCACGACACCAGCCTCATCGACATCATCGCCGTCGGCCTAGCCGTCGCCTTCGTGCTTGGCGCGCTTGCCAACAAACTGCGCCTGTCGCCGCTGGTGGGTTATCTGGTCGCTGGCATGGTCGTGGGGCCGTTCACCCCGGGCTTCGTCGCCAACCAGGATCTTGCCAACCAGCTCTCCGAACTCGGCGTCATGCTGCTGATGTTCGGCGTGGGCCTGCACTTCTCGCTGGAAGACCTGCTGGAAGTGAAGTGGATCGCCATCCCGGGCGCCATCGTGCAGATCGCCGTCGCCACCCTGTTGGGCTGGGGCCTGGCGTGGACGCTGGGCTGGCCGTGGTTCAACGGCCTGGTGTTCGGCCTGGCGCTTTCCGTCGCCAGCACCGTCGTGCTGCTGCGCGCCCTGGAAGAGCGCCGCCTGCTGGAAACCCAGCGCGGCAAGATCGCCATCGGCTGGCTGATCGTCGAAGACCTGGTCATGGTGCTCGCGCTGGTGCTGCTGCCCGCGCTGGCCGCCGCCATGGGTGGCGATCACGGGGGCGGTGGCATGGCCATCGCCATGGCGATGGGCTGGACCCTGCTGAAGATGGCCGCGTTCGTCGCCGTCATGCTGATCGTCGGCCGCCGCGCCATTCCCTGGATTCTTGCCCGCATCGCCGCCACCGGCTCGCGCGAACTGTTCACCCTCGCCGTCCTCGCCATCGCGCTGGGCGTCGCCTTCGGCTCGGCCACCCTGTTCGGCGTCTCCTTCGCGCTCGGCGCGTTCTTCGCCGGCATGCTGCTCAACGAATCGGAACTGAGCCACAAGGCCGCCAACGACTCGCTGCCGCTGCGCGACGCCTTCGCCGTGCTGTTCTTCGTCTCGGTGGGCATGCTGTTCAACCCCTCGATCCTGATCGAACATCCCTGGCAGGTGCTGGCCACCTTCCTCACCATCACCCTGGGCAAGTCGGTCGCCGCCTTCTTCATCGTGCGCGCGTTCGGCCATCCCACCGGCACCGCACTGACCATCTCGGTCAGCCTCGCGCAGATCGGCGAGTTCTCCTTCATCCTCGCCGGACTCGGCGTCGGCCTGGCGATCCTGCCGGAAACCGGGCGTGACCTGATCCTCGCCGGCTCGCTGCTGTCGATCATCGCCAACCCGTTCCTGTTCACCTGGCTGGACCGCTGGCAGGCCCGGCAGGCGCAGGACACCCCGCAGCCGGCCGAGACCGACCTGCCGCCCGGCCCGGCGCTGCCCACCGAAGGCCACGCCATCGTCATCGGCTACGGCCGCGTCGGCAGCGCGCTGGCCCCGCTGCTGCGCGACCGCGGCGTGCCGGTGCTGGTGATCGACGACAACCGCGACCACGTCGAACGCGCGCATGCCGCCGGCATCCCCGCCATCCGCGGCAGTGCCGCCGCCGACAAGGTGCTGGCCGAAGCCCATCCGCAGAATGCCAAGATCGCCGTGCTGGCGATCCCGCAGCCACTGGAGGCCGGCGAGACGCTGAGCAAGCTGCGCGCGCTCAATCCTTCGCTGACCCTGCTGGCGCGCGCGCACAGCGATGCCGAGGTGAAATACCTGCTCGACCACGGCGCCGACGGCGCGGTGCTGGCCGAGCGCGAACTGGCGCATTCGCTGACCGAGATGATTCTCTCCACCCCGCCCTACCGCGCCCTGCGCCAGGCCTGAGTTCAGGACGCCAGCGGCAGATGGATGTCGGCGCGCAGGATCGGCGCCGGCGTCTGTTCCGGATCATCCAGATAGTGATGGAACACCGGCGCGTCACGCAGTGCGCGCCCGCTGTGCGGCCACCACTCCGCCAGCAGGCGGTCCAGTGCATCCTCCAGCCCCTCATACGGGCCGACGTGGCGCAACACGGCGTAGCTGCCGCCGCCCAGCGTGCGCAGCGCCATCGGCGCTGGCGGCGCATCGAGCCCTTCGCCGAATCCCATCGCGCAATCGAATACATGCGCGCGTGGCGCCACGTCGCGATGATCGACCACCGGCACCCCGACCAGACGCTCCAGGCGCTCTCCCAGCCCGGCCCGCATCGCCCAGTCGAACAGCCGCCCGAAGCCGCGATCCAGATCCTCGAACGCACCGCGCTGGCGCAGCACCACCACCTCGAACGGCGCCACCTCCTCGATGGTGACCCGCAGCGGCAGCCGCTCGGCGTCGGGCGCCGCCAGCCGCGGCACGGACAGGCGCGCCAGCAGCGGGGTCACCGCATGCGTATCGCCGCGCAGGCTCGCCGGGGTCACGTCCAGATGCGCCCGGAACGTCCGCGCCAGCGCCTGCGGTGAGTCGTAACCGGCGGCCATCGCCGCCTCGGTGACGCTGGCCCCCGTGCCCAGCCGCTGCAGCGCGACGCTGAGGCGAAGGCGCGCCACCGTATGCCCGACCGTCTCGCCGGTCAGCGCGCGATACAGGCGATGGAAATGGAACGGCGACAGGTGCGCGATCGCCGCCAGCTCCTCCAGATCGGGCAGCGGCGCGTGCGGCTGCGCGACACACTCACGCAGATGGGCGACGACGCGTTCGATACCGGCGGCATGACGTTGCAGGACGGACTGGCGCATGGGGCGGACTCCGATGGGATTGGCGCGCAGTGTGGTCGTCGCGGTACGCGCGCGCGTTACCGATCTTGCGCGATATCGCCGGCCACCTACAGCGCCATCGCCACCAGCACCGCGACCTCGACCAGTTCGCACAGCGCCCCGCAGGTATCGCCGGTCATGCCGCCCAGCCGGCGCAGGCAGGCACGCCGCCACAGCCAGCCGACGACGGCCACGACCGCGAGCGCGACAAGCGCACGGCGTCCCGCCAGTGCCACCAGCGCGCCCGTCGCCAGCAGCGTGAATACGCAGGCCATGCGCGAGGCGCCCAGCAGCGGCGCCCCGAGGCCGCCCGCCCGCACGTAGGGCGTGGACAAAAACGCGGCGGTGAGCGCGGCGCGGCCGAGCAGCGGCGCGACCAGCAAGGCCGGCCACAGCGCCGGCGCGGGCAGGCTGGCGATCGCGGCGAACTTCAGCAGCAGCACCAGCACCAGCGCGGTGACCCCGGCGGGCCCGCTGCGCGGATCCTTCATGATCGCCAGCGTGCGTTCGCGGTCGCCCATCCCGCCGATCCACGCGTCGGCGGTATCGGCGAGCCCGTCGAGGTGCAGTCCGCCGCTGAGCCAGGTCCAGGCCAGCACCAGCAGCGCCGCCGTCAGCAGCGATGCCGTGGACGGCAGGCACCACGCCAGCGCCGCGAGCAGCGCGCCGATGATCAGCCCGACCAGCGGATACCACGGCAGCGATCGCGCCTGGGCGCCGTCACGGGTGAACACCGCCGCCGGCACCGGGAGGCGGGTGAGGAACCCCAGCGCGACGAGCAGGCCGTCGATCATGGCGCCCGCGGCGGCCACGCCAGCGGATGCAGCGAGGCATGCGGCACCTCGATCTCGACCATCTGTCCGAACGGTCGCTGCTCGACGACACAGCGCAACGCGCGGATCGCACCGCCATGCGTCACCACCAGCACGCGCCGTCCACTTCCGGCATGTTCGACGGCGATCTGGTCGAGCGCGGCCGACAGCCGGCCACGGAACGCGGCGAAGGGCTCACCCGCCGGCGGTGGATGATTCACCGGGTCGGCCCAGAAGCGCCCCAGCGCCGGGCCGAAATCACGGTCGATAGCTTCGATCGGCACCCCCTGCCAGTCGCCGAAGTGGTACTCCATCAGCCGCGCATCCAGCCGCAGTGGCAGTCCGCGCTGCGTGGCGAGCGCTTCGGCAAACGCGGCGCAGCGCTGCAGGGTGGAGGACACCACCACGTCCCATTGCCCGCCGTCAGCGGTGGCGCGCAACTGTTCCCAGCCCAATGGGCTGAGCGGATCGTCCAGCTGTCCGCGATAGCTGCGCTGCCCGGTATGGCCGTGGCGCAGCAGGTCAATCCTCGGCGTGCTGGTCATGCCTGGGACACTCCCGCTTCCTCGAAGGTCGCCATGCGCGCGTGCAGCTCGCAAGCCAGGCGCAGCAGCGGCAAGGCCAGTGCGGCGCCACTGGCTTCGCCCAGGCGCAGGCCGAGATCCAGCAGGGGTTCGGCACCGAGCGCATCCAGCACCGCGCCATGGCCGTTTTCATGCGAGCGATGCGAGAACAGCAGCCAATCGCGCACACCCGGCTGCATGCGTACCGCGACAAGCGCGGCGACACTGACGATGAAGCCGTCCACCAGTACCGGCAGACCCGCCTGCGCCGCGGCCAAGCAGGCACCGGTGAGCGCGGCGATCTCGAACCCGCCCACCCGGCGCAGCCATTCCATCGGCGCGTGATCGCCCGCGTGCCAGGCGAGCGCGCGGGCGATCACCGACGCCTTGTGCGCGATGCCCTCCGCATCCAGCCCGGTGCCGGCACCGACCAGCCATTCCGGTGGCAGGCGCAGCAGGGCCGACGCCAACGCGGCAGCGGCGGTGGTGTTGCCGATGCCCATCTCGCCGCCGATATACAGCCGCGTGCCGGCGGCACGCGCGGCGGCGACGCTGTCGGCGCCGGCCTGCAGCGCGGCCTCCAGCTGCGCCGCGGACATCGCCGGCTGCGTGCAGAAATTCGCGGTAGCCGGCGCGATGCGCGCGCGGCGCACGGCGTCCAGCGGGCCGATGTCGTTGACGGTGCCCAGATCGACCACTTCCAGCTGCGTGTCCAGCGCGCGCGCCAGCACCGAGATCGCCGCGCCGCCACTGGCGAAGTTGCGCAGCATTTCCCCGGTGACCGCCTGCGGAAACGCGGAGATGCGTTCATCGGCGACGCCGTGGTCGGCGGCGAACACCGCGATCCAGACCGGATCAACCCGCGGCTGCGCCTGGCCCTGCAATGCGGCCAGGCGGATCACCAGCGGTTCCAGCCGACCCAGCGCGCCTGGTGGCTTGGTCAGGCGCGCCTGCCGCGCGCTGGCATCACGCGCCCTGTCGGCATCCGGGCGCGCCGGCGCCTGCGTCCACCACGCGCTCATGCCGGCGCTCCCTTCAGCCACAGCGGCAGGCCGGCGACGACCAGGCCCACGCGGCCGCACGAGCGGGCCAGTGCCTGGTGCAGCCAGCCGGCCTCGTCGACGAAGCGACGGCTCAGCGCGCCCATCGGCACCACGCCCTGCCCCACCTCGTTGCTGACCAGCAGCACGCGACCGGGCAAGCTGGGCAGCACGTGCAGCAGCGCGTCGCGCTCACGCTGGAAGCGGCCGGCGTCTGCATCACCGAGCAGGTTGCCCAGCCACAGCGTCAGGCAGTCGACGATCACGCAGCGGTCCGGCGCGGCATGGACGCGCAGCGTGGCGGCCAGCGCCAGCGGCTCTTCCACGCATTGCCAGCGCATCGGGCGGCGCGCACGGTGATGGGCAATGCGCGCGGCCATCTCGGCATCCAGCGCCTGCGCGGTGGCGATATAGGTGACCGCCAGTCCACTGTCGGCGGCGCGCTGCTCGGCCAACGCGCTCTTGCCCGAACGGGCGCCACCGAGAATCAGCTCATGCATCAGCGGAATTTCCTTGCGATGAAACGGGAGACAGGGCCAGCAGACGCGACAGTGCCGCAACATCGAGGTGTGCTTCCACCATGTCGGCCAGTCGTTCGAGGCTGTGTTCGCGCAGCGCGGCCAGGTCCAGTGGCTCGGCCTGCGCCAGGCCGGCCCAGTGCAACAGCGCCGCCAGCGCTTCCGGCGCATCGAACAGGCCATGCAGATAGGTGCCGATGATCTGGCCATCGGCGGAGACCGCGCCATCCGGGCGACCCTCGTCGAGCAGCGCGAACGGCCGCGACAGCGCCGGACCCTGGCTGCTGCCGCTGTGGATCTCGTAGCCGCGCACGACGGCATCGGCGAAGCTGAGCCAGCCCTGGGTGGTGCGCAGCTGCTTGTCGGCGGCGAACTGCGTGTGCATCTCCAACCAGCCCAGTCCCTGGCTGCTGCCGGGCACGCCATCGCAGCCTTCGGGATCGTGCAATTCGTGGCCCAGCATCTGGAAGCCGCCGCAGATGCCGAGCAGGCGTCCGCCATAGCGCAGGTGACGGGTGATCGCCGCCTCCCAGCCCTGCGCGCGCAGCCAATCCAGGTCCGCGCGGGTGGACTTGCTGCCGGGCAGGACGATCAGGTCGCACGGCGGCGGGGCCTCACCCGGGCCGACGAAGCGCAGCTCGACCTGGGGATGCGCGGCCAGTGCATCGAAATCGGTGTGGTTGCTGATCCGCGGCAACGCCGGCACCACCACGCGCAGGCGCGCCTGCGGCTTGGTCGCCTGTTCGCGTGACAAGGCGTCCTCCGCCTCCAGATGCAGGCCCTGCAGGTACGGCAGCACGCCCAGTACCGGCTTGCCGGTTTCGCGCTCCAGCCAGTCCAGCCCGGACTGCAGCAACGACAGGTCGCCGCGGAAACGGTTGATGACGAAACCGGCGATGCGGGCGCGCTCGCTGTCGGACAGCAGCGCCAACGTGCCGACCAGGTGCGCGAACACGCCACCGCGATCGATGTCGGCGATGAGGATCACCGGACAATCCACCGCTTCGGCATAGCCCATGTTGGCGATGTCGTTGGCGCGCAGGTTGATCTCGGCCGGGCTGCCGGCGCCCTCGACCACCACCACCGCATGCCGCGCGGTCAGGCGTGCGTGCGAGGCCAGCACCGCGTCGCGGGCGACGCGCTTGTAGTCGTGATAGGCCACCGCATCCAGCGTGGCGACGACGCGGCCATGCAGGATCACCTGCGCACCGGTATCGCTCTGCGGCTTGAGCAGCACGGGATTGAAATCGGTATGCGGCGCCAGCCCGCAGGCCTGTGCCTGCACTGCCTGCGCGCGGCCGATCTCGCCACCGTCGGCGGTCACGGCGGCATTGAGTGCCATGTTCTGTGGCTTGAAAGGCGCCACATCGACACCGCGGCGGTGCAGCCAGCGGCACAACGCGGCCACCAGCGTGCTCTTGCCCGCGTCCGACGTGCAACCCTGCACCATCAATACGCGCGCGCTCATGCCGGCAGGTCCCGCAATGCGGCCTCAAGACGCGCGAAGCCGGCCGCGTCCGGCGGCAGCCCGAAGCGCAGGCTGGACGGCGTATCGAACAGCCGGGTCAGAATGGCGTGGCGCTGCAGCGCCGCGTGAAGTTCGGCGGCTCGCGGATGCACGCACCATTGGAAGAACGCGCTGCCACCACGCGGAGGCAGCCCATGCGCGTGCAGCAGCGCGGCAAGCCGCTGCGAGGCGGCATGCAGGCGTGGCCGCGCGGCCTGCTGCCAGGCACGATCGGAAAGCGCCTGCGTCACCGCCCAGCGCGTGGGACCGCTGAGTGTCCACGGGCCCAGCCGTTCGCGCAGCGCATCCAGCAGCGCCGCCGATGCGCAGACGAAACCGGCGCGTGCCCCGGCCATGCCGAAGAACTTGCCGACCGAGCGCAGGACGATCAGGCCATCGGCGTCGCTCCAGGCGCACAGGCTGTCTTCCGGCGTCGTGTCGATGAAGGCTTCGTCCACCACCAGCCAGCCGCCGCGTGCGGCCAGGCGCTCATGCAGGGCCCGCAGCCGCGCCGGCACGAAGCGATCGCCGCCCGGATTGTTGGGATGGATCAGGACCAGCACGTCGAACGCCTCGACGTCCGCCTGCAGCGCGTCGGCCGATGCGGTGACGACCTCATGTCCCCCCCGCCGCCAGGCATGCGCGTGTTCGTTGTAGCCCGGCGCGATCACCCCGACCCGACACGTGGCGCGCAGCAGCGGCAGGGCCTGGATGGCAGCCTGCGACCCGGCCACCGGCAGCAGCCGCGGTGCGCCGTAGTAAGCGAGGGCCGCGTCGAGCAGACCATCCTCCTCCTCCGGCAGGCGATGCCAGGCCGCCGCCGGCAATGCCGGCACCGGCCAGGGCCACGGGCTCACGCCCGTGGATAGATCGAGCCATTGCGCCGCCGGGATACCGGCGCGCTGCGCGGCTTGCAGCAGGCGTCCGCCATGTTCGAGCATCTCAGCGGGCTCCCATCAACGCGGCCGCCGCCAGCAGCGCGCACCACAGGGCGACGCCACCGCGCACCAGCCACAGCGCACGCCGCACGCTGCCGGCACTGGCCGGGGCACCTTCGCCGAGCAGCGGACGCGACTGCCATTGGCCGTGATACGGCGCCGCGCCACCGAGCTGCACGCGCAACGCACCGGCGCCGGCGGCCATCACCGGGCCGGCATTCGGGCTCTTCCAGGTCGGCGCCTGCCGTTGCCAGCAGCGCAGCGCGATGGCAGTGGCGCCCAGCAGCGTATAGGTCAGCGCGGTGAGGCGGGCGGGAATCCAGTTCAATACGTCGTCGATACGCGCGGCGGCCCAGCCGGCGCGCAGATAGCGCGGCGTGCGATAGCCCCACATCGCGTCCAGCGTGTTCGCCAGCCGGTACAGCACCGCGCCGGGGGCGCCGAGCAGCAACCCCCAGAACAGCGCCGCGAATACCGCGTCGCTGCCGTTCTCCAGCACCGACTCGGTGGCCGCGCCGGCCACCTGGGTGGCATCGAGCGTGGCGGTATCGCGGCTGACGATGCGCCCCACCGCGTCGCGCGCACCCGCCAGGTCGTCACGTTCCAGCGCCGCGATCACCGCGCCGGCATGCTCGCCGAGACTGCGCAGGCCAAGCGCCATGTACAGCGCCAGCGCGGAGGCCGCCATCGCCGCCCATGCCGACCAGCGCCAGAGCAGCCATTGCAGCAGGCCGGCGAGGAACACGAAGGGCAGTACCGCCAGGGCCCAGGCCAGCACGCCGGCGGCACGCGAATCGCGATGTACGTGTTCGGCCAGCCACTGCGCCCAACGCCCGAAGCCGACCAGCGGATGCGCGCGGCGCGGCTCGCCCAGCACAAGGTCCAGTAGCAGCGCCGCCACGCCGATGCACAACGCGGTGGCTGCCGTCATGGCCATGCTGGTGCGGAGCGGCTCACGATCAAAGTTCGATGCCCTTCTGCGCCATGATGCCGGCCTTGAAGGCGTGCTTGACCAGGCGCATCTCGGTGACGGTATCGGCCGCTTCCACCAGCGCATCCGGTGCGCCGCGCCCGGTGATCACCACATGCTGCCGTTCCGGGCGGCTGCGTACCGCGGCCAGCACGTCATCGAGCGCGACGTACTCCTTGACCAGGGCGATATTGAGTTCGTCCAGCAGCACGAAGTCGTAGTCCGGATCGGACAGCATGCGCCTGGCCACGTCCCACGCCGCGCCGGCAGCGGCGATGTCACGCGCGCGGTCCTGGGTTTCCCAGGTGAAGCCCTCGCCCATGACGTGGTAATCGAGCTGGTCGGGGAAGCGGCGGAAGAACGCTTCCTCGCCGGTGGCGAAGCTGCCCTTGATGAACTGCACCACGCCACAGTGCAGCCCATGCCCGAGCGAGCGCGCCAGCATGCCGAAACCCGAAGAGCTCTTGCCCTTGCCGTTGCCGGTGTTGAGCACGAACACACCACGGTCGATGGTGGCACGAGCGATGCGGCGGTCGATCAGTTCCTTCTTGCGCTGAGCACGTTCGCGGTAATGCGCGTCCTCGTCGCGTGGCGGCGTGTCGTTCATGCCAGCGCCCCTTGCGCACGTCGTGCGGCCAAGCGCTGGGCGGTGACTGCCAGCGCCATGCCCACCGCCGCGTAGCCGGCCAGCGTCCCCAGCGCGCGCGGATAGTAATGTGGCACGCGGGCGAGGAAGCCGGCGAGATCCGCCTGCGGATAATGGCCGGAGAAAAAGTAGAAACCGCCCTTCGACAGCACATAGGCCAGCGTGGCGGCCAGCACCAGCGCCACGGCCAGCCGCGG
This sequence comes from Lysobacteraceae bacterium UBA6001, assembly GCA_002429615.1. Lineage (GTDB taxonomy): Bacteria > Pseudomonadota > Gammaproteobacteria > Xanthomonadales > Xanthomonadaceae > Stenotrophomonas_A. Next base: position 16,805 of record DJAN01000171.1, on the reverse strand, counting down.
CACACTGCGCCAGATGCCGTCGTGCAGGCGCCGCGCATAGACATGCCCACCCAGCCACAGCGCGGCATAGGCGAAGGCCAATGCCCAGTAGGCGGGTGACACGCACCAGTCGGTGATGGTGCCGGCGGCCAGGCTGCCGATGTCCAGCGCGCTCGACAGCAGGAAGAACAGCGGCAGCGTCCACATCGGCCGCAGCAGCGCGCCGGCGAGGAAGAACACCGCCCATGAAGCGCTGGGCAAGGCGTTGACCGAGGCGAAATGCTGGCCGCGGGTGCAGATCATCAGCGCGGCCAGCAGCAGGCCGGCCAGCCATTGCGCAGCGGGGGACGCCAGCGGCAGCGTGCGGGAAACGGGCGTCATGGACTCAGGCCTGTGCCGCGGGCGCGGGGTGCGCGCGACGCCAACGGGCCAGCGCGTAATGCAGCGCGAGCGCCACGGCGATATAGGTCGCGGTGGTGCGCACGAACAGCGGGCCCCACTGGCCCGCGCGGGCCAGGTACTGGCTCCAGTTCGGATCGGGGTAGCGGCCACCAAACCAGTAGAACGCGCCGTTGGAAATCAGGAACGACACCGCGGCAGCGGCGACGCCGACCAGCCACACCCCGCCCAGCGATGCCAGCCCACCCGCACGGCGCGCCGACACCCAGCGCCCGGCCTGCCACAGCACGAAGTAGGACAGCAGCAGCGCGTAGTAGGCCGGGGTGACGCAGTAATGCTGGAAGAAGCTCATCCCCTGCTGGCGGATGGCCACGTAGTCGATGAGCACCGCCACGCCCAGCAGCAGGGCGTACTGGACGTAGCGGCGCAGGTAGAAGCCGCCGAGGAAGAACAGGGCCATCGACGCATCCGGCAGGTGCAGCAGGCTGCCGACATGATGGAAGCGCGTGGCGGCCATCACGATCAGCAGCGCGATCAGCACCGCGTGCGCGGCGGGACGTGGCAGGGTCTTCATCGGCGGTTCTCCCTGTTACTGCGCCGGATGGTAGCGCAGGGTCAGCTGGTAGTTGCGGCCGGGCTGGGCGTACCAGCGCGCGGTTTCGTACTCGCGATCGAACACGTTGTTGGCCGACAGGCTCAGCTTCCAGGCATCGGCCAGCTGCCAGCCGACGCGCAGGTCGAGCAGGCCGTAGCCGGCCAGGCGCGTGGTGTTGGACAGGTTGTCGTAGCGTTCGCCGGCACCGAACACGCTGGCGCCGATGCTGAAGGCACCGAAGCTGCGATCGGCGTCGATGCGGCCGCTCTGCCGCGCACGGCGCTGCAGGATGTTGCCGTGGTTGGTGTTGCCGTCCGCCTTCGGGTCGAGCCAGGTCAAGGTGGTCTGCAGCTGCCAGCCGGCCAGCTCGGTGCCGATGATCGCTTCACTGCCGCGGATGCGCGCCTTGTCGACGTTGTTGGGCTGGCCATACGGATGCGCGGCGTCGACCAGGTCGGCGTCATAGGCGATCAGGTCATCCACGCGGGTTTCGAACGCGTTGAGCGACCAGTGGCCCCAGCCGTGCTCGCCACGCAGGCCGATCTCGGCGCTGCGCGAGGTCTCCGGCCCCAGGTTCGGGTTGCCGTAGCTCGGGTAATACAGCTCGTTGAAGGTGGGCGCCTTGAACGCGGTGCCGTAGCTGGCGGTCAGGCGCAGCTGCTCGGTGAAGTCCCAGCCCCAGAGCAGGCTGCCGGTGTTCTTGTCACCGAACTGGCTGTTGTCGTCGTGGCGCACACTGGCCTGCAGCGTCTGGCTGCCGAAGGTCTGCTGCCACTGGGCGAAGGCGCCGCGATTGGTGCGGCGGTCGGCGTCGTAGGTCTCGCTGCTTTCGATCTCGTCGCGCTGCCAGTCGAAGCCGACGCTGAGCAGGCCCGGGCCGGCGTTGATGTCGGCCTGCAGCGAGCCGAGACGGCGGCGGGTGTCGTAGGTGGAGGAGTACACGCCGTCGAGATAGGTGTCGCTCAGTTCGGCGCTGGTGCCGACGCTGGCGGTGAGCTTGACGGTCTCGGTCGGGGCGTAGCGCACCCGGCCACCGGCGATCTGCTCGACGCCCTTGGCCATGTTGTCGACGCTGCCGTCGTATTCGTTGCGGCTCTCGGCGCGCATGAAGTTGACGTCGGCGTCCCACTGGCGATTGAAGCGCCAGCCGCCCTGCACGCCCAGCGAATCGTTGCGGTAGCCGTCGCGATCCGGGTCGTAGTAGCTGGAGGCGGTGTTGGTGTAGGCGTTGATGCCGTCGGTTTCGTCGTGCACGGCCTGCACGGCGTACCAGCCACCGTGCTCGCCGAGGTCACCCTGGCTGCGACCGGCCAGGCCGGCGCTGTAGCGGCGGGCGTTGTCGCTGCCGACGCTGAGCGCGAGGTTGGGCTCGAACGGGCCGCGGGCGCGGCGGGTGAAGATCTGGATGACGCCACCGATGGCTTCGGAGCCATACAGGCTGGAGAACGGGCCGCGCACGATCTCGATGCGCTCGATCTGTTCGACCGGGATGTCCTGCAGGGCGGCACCGCCGGAGGTGGCCGAGCCAACGCGCACGCCGTCGATGAGGACCACGACATGATCCGATTCGGTGCCGCGCATGAACAGCGAGGTGGCCTTGCCGGCGCCCCCATTGTTGGCCAGCGAGATGCCGGCTTCACCACGCAGCAGGTCCTGCAGCGATTGCGGCTGGCGGCGCTCGATCTCGGCGCGGTCGATCACGCTGACCGGGGCCAGCGCCTGGTCCTGGGTCTGCGCGGTACGCGAGGCGGTGACGATGACCTGGTCCAGGTCGCGAGGGGCGTCGTCGGCGAAGGCGACGGCGGGGAACAACGAACAGGCCAACGACGCCGCCAACAGATGGCGACGGGACAACGACACATGGCGATGCACTGAAACACTCCTAGACCGCGCCTGCCCGCGCGGGAACGATGGAAAAGGACAGGCGGAAGGAGGGTATGGTGGTGTCGGGAATGGCCCCGGCCCCATGACATCGCCCACCGCATGTCACGCCGCTCCAGGCCGGTATCCGGGCTCGCGAGCGCTTGCGGGATATCCGCCAGCCAATCCGCGCCTTCCCATGCGTGATGCACAGTGGCTCATGCGGACCTTGTCTCGCCTACCGTTGCGGGGGCAGCTCCGGAATTGACACCTCGCGGTGTCGCACCGGATTCCCGTTTAAACCAGCAGGTCTTTAGGCCTGAGGGTCACCTGGGGCGGGCGCATAGTAGCAAGGCGGTGTTCCTGTGTGTTGGGTTGGGGTGTTGGCCTTCGATGTGGATCGGCTCGCTGGGATCTTGCACGGCCTGCGGGGACGCAACCCTTTCGGGACACGCCGTG
>DJAN01000171.1:0-13294 GCA_002429615.1 Lysobacteraceae bacterium UBA6001 | reverse complement strand
CGCCAACGGTCCCGAAAGGGTTGCGCCCCCGCACGCCCTACGGATCGCCTAGACCGGATCCTTATTTGCAGGAGCGGCTTCAGCCGCGACCGCACAAACAAAAGGCCCGGACATATGTCCGGGCCCCGGGATGTTGCAGCCGCTAGAAACTCAGCCCTTGGCAAACGCCAACTGCCCACCCTCCGCATCCACCCTGATCACATCACCACCGACGTACTCACCCGCCAGGATCTTCTGCGCCAACGGGTTCTCCAGCTGCGCCTGGATCGCCCGCTTCAACGGACGCGCGCCATACACCGGGTCGAAACCGACGTTACCCAGCAGATCAAACGCCTTGTCACTGACCTCGATCCGCAGCCCACGCTCGCCCAGGCGCTTCTCCAACCCCGACATCTGGATCTTCGCGATCTGTTTGATCTGCTGCTTGTCCAGCGGATGGAACACCACGATGTCGTCCAGCCGGTTGATGAACTCCGGCCGGAAATGCGCCTGCACCACACCCATCACTGCGGCCTTCATCTGCACGTAGGCCTCCGGCGAGTCATCGCCGCTCAGCTCCTGGATCTGATGCGAACCCAGGTTCGAGGTCATCACGATCACGGTGTTGCGGAAGTCCACGGTGCGGCCCTGGCCATCGGTCAGGCGGCCATCGTCCAGCACCTGCAGCAGGATGTTGAAGACGTCGGTATGCGCCTTCTCCACTTCGTCCAGCAGGATCAGCGAGTAAGGCCGACGACGCACCGCTTCGGTCAGGTAGCCGCCTTCCTCATAGCCCACATAGCCCGGAGGCGCACCGATCAGGCGCGCGACCGAGTGCTTCTCCATGAACTCGCTCATGTCGATGCGGATCATCGCGTCGCCGCTGTCGAACAGGAAGTCCGCCAGCGCCTTGCACAGTTCGGTCTTGCCCACGCCGGTGGGGCCCAGGAACAGGAACGAGCCGCTCGGGCGGTTCGGGTCCGAGAGGCCGGCACGCGAACGGCGCACGGCGTCGGAGACGACCCGGATGGCCTCCTCCTGGCCGACAACGCGATGGTGCAGCACGTCTTCCATGCGCAGCAGCTTGTCGCGCTCGCCTTCGAGCATCTTGTTGACCGGAATACCCGTCCAGCGCGAGACGACCTCGGCGATCTCCTCGTCGGTGACGCGGTCCTGCACCAGCTTGAAGTCCTTCTGCTCGGCTTCGCTGGCGGCGGCAAGTTGCTTCTCCAGCTGCGGCAGCTGGCCGTACTGGATCTCGCTCATCTTGGCGAAGTCCTGGCGGCGCTGCGCCGATTCGAGTTCGAGCTTGGCCTGCTCGATCTGCTCTTTGATCTTGGTCGCGCCCTGCAGCGCGGCCTTCTCCGATTTCCAGATCTCGTTGAGGTCGGAGAACTCGCGCTCCAGGCTGTCAATGTCGGCTTCCAGGTCCGCCAGGCGCTTCTGCGAGGCTTCGTCCTTCTCCTTCTTCAGCATCTCGCGCTGGATCTTGAGCTGGATCAGGCGACGCTCAAGCCGGTCCAGTTCCTCCGGCTTGGAGTCGATCTCCATGCGGATGCGGCTGGCGGCTTCGTCCATCAGGTCGATCGCCTTGTCCGGCAGCTGGCGGTCGGTGATGTAGCGGTTGGACAAGGTGGCGGCGGCGACGATCGCCGGGTCGGTGATCTCCACGCCATGGTGGACGGCGTACTTTTCCTTCAGCCCGCGCAGGATGGCGATGGTGTCCTCCACCGTCGGCTCGCCCACGAAGACCTTCTGGAAACGGCGCTCCAGCGCGGCATCCTTCTCGATGTACTTGCGGTATTCGTCCAGCGTGGTGGCGCCGATGCAGTGCAGCTCGCCACGCGCCAGCGCCGGCTTGAGCATGTTGCCGGCGTCCATGGCGCCGTCGGCCTTGCCGGCGCCGACCATGGTGTGCAGCTCGTCGATGAACAGGATGATCTGGCCTTCGTTCTTGGCCAGGTCGTTGAGCACGCCCTTCAGGCGCTCTTCGAATTCACCGCGGAACTTGGCGCCGGCGATCAGCGCGCCCATGTCCAGCGAGAGCACGCGCTTACCACGCAGGCCCTCGGGCACTTCGCCGTTGATGATGCGCTGGGCCAGGCCCTCGACGATGGCGGTCTTGCCCACGCCGGGTTCGCCGATCAGCACCGGGTTGTTCTTGGTGCGGCGCTGCAGGACCTGGATGGTGCGACGGATTTCCTCATCGCGGCCGATCACCGGGTCGAGCTTGCCGCTCTCGGCACGCGCGGTCAGGTCGATGGTGAATTTCTCCAGCGCCTGGCGCTGGTCCTCGGCGTTCTCGCTCTGCACGCTCTCCCCTCCCCTGACCTTGTCGATCGCCGTCTCGATGCGGCGCTTGTCCGCGCCGGCGGCACGCATCGCCATGCCCAGCGCGCCGCCATCGTCGGCGGCCGCCAGCACGAACCACTCGCTGGCGATGAAGGCATCGCCGTGCTGCTGGGCGAGTTTGTCGGTCTGGTTGAGCAGGCGGTTGAGATCGTTGCCGATCGACAGGTTGCCGTCCTGCCCGGAGACCTTGGGCAGCTTGTCGAGCGCTTCGCCGAGGCGTTCGCGCAGCACCGGCACGTTGACGCCGGCCTGCGCGAGCAGCGGTCGGGTACTGCCACCGGACTGGTCCAGCAGCGCGGTCATCACGTGGACCGGTTCGATGATGTTGTGGTCGCGGCCCACGGCCAGCGACTGTGCGTCCGCCAGCGCCTGCTGGAAACGCGAGGTGAGTTTGTCCATCCGCATGGTGGGCGTTCCTCTGCAATCTGAAAGGCCGGCTGCGCCGGCAATGATCACCAGATGCGGTTAAGCAGGCGTGTTTCAAGGGTGGGTGAGACGGGTAGTCGGCTGACGTTCGGCGCCCCCGCTGGCGGCCCGCCCTTGCCACGGTCCCACCCAGCCCCCAAGCTGCGCCTGCCCATGGATATCGCCCCTGCACGCCCCAGCCAATGGCACGTCTACCTGCTGCTGTGCCGCAACGGGACGTACTACGCCGGCATCACCAATGACCTGGCGGCGCGCTATGCGGCGCATGTGGCCGGTCGCGGCGCGCGCTATACGCGCGCCTTTCCTCCCGAGCGGATGCTGGGCAGCCGCTGCTTCCCCGACCGCGCCAGTGCCTCGCGGGCGGAATGGGAGCTCAAGCAGCTGCCGAAGTCACGCAAGCTGGCATGGCTCCAGCACGAGACCGCCTGAGCACGCTCACGCGCCGGTAATCGCCGCGCGCAAAGCACGCAGCTGCTGCTTCACCGCCTCGGCCTGCTCCGGCGCCAGGCGCAGCAAGGCCTTCTGCCCTACCGACAGTGACTCCAGCGCCGGGTCGGCAAAGCGCAACCGGCCATTGGCGCCGGGCACCACCGCCAACGGCGGGGTCGGCACCGGCGTCTGCAACAGATGGTCGATCACCGTCACCAGGCGGTCGTTGAAGTAGCCCTGCGGGTAGCCCAGTTCGACATAGGCCTGCTGGAACAGCGGATAGAAGCGGCGGTAGCTGCTGGCCAGCGCCTGCGCGTCCACATGGACGAAGGCACGCACGAACGGGGCGTAGCGGCGTGCGTTGGCGGCGGTGTCCAGCACCTGGGTCTGCGCATCGCCGGCGGTCGTGGCGATCGGATCCTGCAATGGCTGATACGGCAGCGCGCGTTGGGTGATGCTCCGCTGCGGCAGGTTGTCCACCAGCACGACCAGGCGCTGCACCAGATGGTCACGCAGCAGCACCGCCAGCGCGCCATCGTCGCCCACCACGCTGGCCAGGGCGGACCACACCGCGTCGTCGCTGCTGGCCAGGGCGGGAATGGCGGCATCGGCCGCGGCATCGGTGGCGATCGGATGCGCGATCGCCGGCGCCGCCGCCGGTGTGGGTACTGCCGGCGTGGTGCTCAGGGTCGGGCTGGCCTGCGCTTTTTCCGGTGTGGCGAGGGGCGGTGCGCCGGCCTGCGGCCGGAACAGCCAGACGCCCGCCCCCACCACCACGACCGCGCCGATCAGCCAGGGCCAGCGTGCGTGTTCGCGATTCTGCATTCGGGAAGGTCTCCTCTGCGACATGGTCCGCAGGTATGACCTGCCTGATCCGCATCGGTTCCTTCGCCGGGTCAGCTCAGGTTGTGCGACGCGGCGCGCCCGGGGTGAACGAGAGCAGCGCGAGCAGCGCGGCCAGCACGACATAGGCACCGACGAACTGCCAGCTGATGGTGCGCGCCAGCCCTTCGAGCTGCCACGGCAGGTAGATGCCGCCGCGCGGATCAACCGAATGGATCAGCCCGAACAGCGCCAGCGCCGCGGCCACCAGCAGGAATACCGCGGCGCGCCGCAGGCGGCCGTCGATCATCGCCGCCACCGTGGCCGTCCACAGCATCGCGGTGATGATGAAGCCATTGCCGAGGGTGAAGATCACCGCCAGCTCCGGCAGGCCATGCGCATCCGCGCTGCTGGTCAACGCGTGCAGCTGTTCCGGGGCGATCCAGCCCGGCGCCTTGATCGCCAGCAGATAGGCCACCGACGGCAGGAAGCCCAGCACCATCGCGCCGGCATGGCGCGGCGGCGTGGCCTGGAACGCCTGGGTGGTGATGTCGATGGCGACGTAGACGATGATCGGCGCCAGCACCGCCAGCGGCAGCCACTGCACCAGCCCGGAGATGATGCCGAGCATGCCACCGATGCCGACGAACAGGCCGGTCAGCAGCGTGTAGCCGCTGCGCGCGCCCATGTGCTTGTAGGCCGGCTGGCCGATGTAGGGCGTGGTCTGCGCGACGCCGCCGCACACGCCGGCCACCAGCGTCGCGAACGCCTCCACCAGCAGGATGTCACGGGTGCGATAGTCGTCGCCGGCGGCGCGCGCGCTCTCGCTGACGTTGATGCCGCCGACCACCATCAGCAGGCCGAACGGCAGCAGCAGCGGCAGGTAAGGCACGGTATGCGGCAGGCCGGCGAGGAAGCCGAGGTTCGGCCAGGGCAGCACGATGGCCGGCGGTGTCCATGCTGGCAGCGCGAAGCCCGGTGCGCCGAGCCCGGCCAGGCCGAGGCCGTAGTACAGCGCGGTGCCGACGATCAGCGCCACCAGTACGCCGGGCAGCGGCACCGGCAGGCGGCCCTTGGCGATCAGCACGTACAGCAGCAGGCCCAGGGTGACGAAGCCGGCGACCGGCGCGCGCAGCGTTTCCAGCAGCGGCAGCAGGCCCATCAGCACCAGCGCGATGCCGGCGATGGAGCCCAGCAGCGAGGCGCGCGGCAACGCACGCGTGACGGCTTCGCCGAAGAACGACAGCACCAGCTTGAGCAGGCCCATCACCACCAGCGCGGCCATGCCGAGCTGCCAGGTCGAGATCGCGGCATCGGCCGGGCTCAGCCCCTGCGCCTTGAATGCGGTGAACGCCGGACCGAGCACCAGCAGCGCCATGCCGATGCTGGTCGGTGCATCCAGGCCCAGTGGCATCGCGGTGACGTCGTCGCGCCCGCTGCGCGCGGCCAGCCGCCGCGCCATCAGCGTGTACAGCAGGTTGCCCACCAGCACGCCCAGCGCGGTGCCGGGGAACATGCGGGTGAACACGATCTCGGCCGGGAACTGGAACAGGCCGATCAAGGCCATGGCGATGAAGCCAAGGATGGTGAGGTTGTCGACCAGCAGGCCGAAGAAACCGTTGAGATCGCCGGCGACGAACCAGCGCGGGCGCGAATGGGGGGCAGCAGTGCTCATGCGATGACCGGAAAGGCGTGGAGGGAGGTCAGAACGACACTTCGACCGGCTGGCGCGACCACAGCACCGACTGGTGGCCGGTGGCCTGCTTCCAGGCCAGGCGGATCGCCTCGATGTCGGCACGTCGCTGCGCGCTGTCCTCGTGCAGGATCACCAGCACCTTGGTGCGCAGGCGGTTGGGCTGCGGTGCGCCGCGGAACAGCCACTGGCCGTAGGCGTCGAACACGGTCAGGCCATCCGGAAAGCGCGGGGTGACTTCCTTGTCGAGGAACGCGCGCCAGCGCTCCTCGCTGATCGGCTCGTCCTGCGGACGGTCCGCGCTGCCGCTTTCCTCGCCGACACCGAAATACAGCTCGCTGCGCACCCAGCCGCTGGCCTGCACCGGGCGCAGGGCGTCGCCTTGCAGGTCGGCGGTGGCGGCAGCGGCGCCGCGCGAGGACACCGGCGTGACGGCACAACCCGCCAGCAGCAGCGAAACAACGAGGAAGGAACTACGCAGGACGGCGACGGGCTGGAACACGGGCAGGGACTTCTCGACGGGGAGGACGGGGAGAGTAGCGGCAGGCGACGCGGCAACTCATAACCAGCGGCGATGAGTTCATGTCGAAAACACGCGCACTCGGCGACGACAGAAAGTTAACATATCGCTTCATCCGGATGAATGTTCATCCCTCGTCACCGCCGGAGCTCCCCCCATGCATCGCCCCCACCCCCGCCCGCTCGCCCTGGCCAGCGCGCTCTCCCTGGTCCTCGCCGCGCCTGCTTTCGCCGAGGAACCCGCCGCTACCACCCTGGACACGGTGATCGTCACCGGTACCCGCGCCAGTGACCGCACGGTGCTGGAATCCACCTCGCCGGTGGACGTGCTCACCGCCGAGGACATCCGCAAGGCCGGTGTGGTCAACGGCGAGCTGGGCAGCGCGCTGCAGGCGCTGTTGCCGTCGTTCAATTTCCCGCGCCAGTCCAATTCCGGCGGTGCCGACCACGTGCGCGCCGCGCAGCTGCGCGGCCTGTCGCCGGACCAGGTGCTGGTGCTGGTGAACGGCAAGCGCCGCCATGTCTCGGCGATGGTCAATACCGACAGCAAGATCGGCAAGGGCACCACGCCGGTGGACTTCAACTCGATCCCGGTCAGCGCGATCTCGCGCATCGAAGTGCTGCGCGATGGCGCCGGCGCGCAGTACGGTTCGGATGCGATCGCCGGGGTGATCAACGTGATCCTCGACAACGACCCGGACAGCGGCGCGGTGGAGGTCAGCTTCGGCGCGAACCACACCGACCTCAAGCCGATCGACCGCACCCTCACCGACGGCCAGACCAGCTACCTCAGCGCCAAGGCCGGCACGCGCCTGGGCGGCGATGGTGGCTTCATCAAGGCAGGCCTGGAACTGAAGAACCGCGAGGCGACCAACCGCGCCGGCTACGACCTGATCCCCTCCTGGGAGCAGACCGACAACAACCTGGCGCTGCAGGGCCAGCGCAACTACGCCATGGGCGATGGCCACAGCAAGGACATCAACGTCTGGTTCAACGGCGAGCTGCCGTTCGGCCAGGACGGCAATGGCCGCCTGTATGCGTTCGGCACCTACAACTCGCGCGATACCGAAGGCGACAACTACTTCCGCTACCCGGATGACAGCAGCAACTGGCCGGAGGTGTATCCCAACGGCTACCGGCCGGTGTCGCTGGGCGACAACCAGGACCTGCAGCTGGTCGCCGGCGCGCGCGGCCAGTGGGGCGACTGGGACTACGACGCCAGCGTGGATTACGGTCGCAACGACTTCACCTACCGGCTGAAGAACTCGCTCAACGCCTCGCTCGGCCCGACCAGCCCGACCCGCTTCCGCACCGGCAGCTATGCCTTCGCGCAGACGGTGGGCAACCTCGACCTGAGCCGCGTGTTCAACACCGATGGCGCCAGCCACACCCTCGGTACCGGCGTGGAGCTGCGTCGCGAGGAATACCGCACCCATGCCGGCGACCCGGCCAGCTACGCCGCCGGTCCGTATACCGATCGGCCGACCGGCTCGCAGGCCGGTGGCGGCCTGAGCCCGCAGGACGAGGCCGACCTGTCGCGCAACGTGCTGGGCGCCTACGTGAGCCTGTCGAGCCAGTTCGGCGAGAAGTTCTCCACCGATATCGCCGGCCGTTACGAGCACTACCAGGACTTCGGCAGCCAGTGGACCGGCAAGCTCGCCGCGCGCTACGAGTTCGTGCCGGCATTCGCGCTGCGCGCGGCGATCTCCAACAACTTCCGCGCGCCGTCGCTGAGCCAGATCGGCTACGAGGCGACCTCCACCGGCTACGACGCGGCTGGCCGCCTGACCCAGGGCCGGCTGCTGTCGGTCAACAACCCGATCGCGCAGGCGCTGGGCGCCAAGCCGCTGGACCCGGAGAAGTCGCGCAACTACAGCTTCGGCTTCACCAGCCGCGTGGGCGAGCATTTCGACCTGTCGCTGGACTTCTTCCAAATCGACATCGATGACCGCGTCGCATTGTCGGAAGACATCACCGGCGATGCGCTGACCACGTTCGTGGAAGACAACTTCGGTGTGTCCGGGGTGCAGAGCGCCAGCTTCTTCGTCAACGCCGCCGACACCCGCACCCGCGGCGCGGAGCTGGTCGCCAACTGGCGCCAGGCACTGGCAGGCGGCCAGCTGCTGCTGACCGGCACCTACAGTTATGCCAAGACCGAGCTGAAGAACATCGTCGCCACGCCGGCCGAGCTGCTGGCGCTGGATCCGGACTATGTGCTGTTCGGCGTGGAGGAGCGCAACACGCTGACCGATGCGACCCCGCGCACGCGCGGGCAGTTCGCCGCGAGCTGGAACAACGACCGCTGGGCGCTGCAGTCGCGCCTGAGCCGCTACGGCAGCGCGACGCGCGTGTTCGACTTCGGCGACGGCTACGTGCCGACGCAGACCTATGGCGCGGAGTGGCAGCTGGACCTGGAGGTCGAGTACCACGTGACCCCGCAGTGGAGCGTGGCGCTGGGCGGGCAGAACGTGCTGGACAACTATCCGGACAAGTCGAACGAGGACATCTACTACTACGGCAACCTGCCGTATGACGTGCTGTCGCCGATCGGCAGCAACGGGGCGTACTGGTATGGGCGGGTGCGCTATACGTTCTGATGGATGAGAGTGGGCGGCCCCTGCCTGGGCGGGGGCCGCCCTGTCATGTCGCGATGCGAGGCATCAGGAGTGGATGGCGGGTGGTTGTAGGAGCGGCTTCAGCCGCGACGGCTTGCGGAGCCGACCCTGCAGACCATCCCCGCACGGTCGGGGCTGAAGCCCCTCCTACAGGTGAAGGCCTCCCAGAAGGGAGCCCACAATCCGCCCCTCCCACAATCGAATGGATGGCGCCGAGATCCCCGCGCCCCGGCACGCCTAACCGTTCCGTAACCTGAATATCACGCCCCCTTTGACACAATGGGGCGCATGTCTGAAATCCCCCCTTTCCGACCGCCGCCCCCCTTGTTGGACGACGGCTGCGCGCTGTTTCTCGATGTCGACGGCACCCTGATCGAATTCGCCGAAGACCCGCTGCAGGTGCGCCTGCTGCCCCAGGTCCGCGAGGCCATCGGCACCCTCAGCGACCGCCTTGGCGGTGCCGTGGCCCTGGTCAGCGGCCGCCCCCTGTCCCAGCTCGATGCCTTGTTCGCACCACTGCGCCTGCCCGCCGCCGGCCTGCACGGCCATGAGCTGCGCAGCGACCTCGCCGCCCGCCGCGACATGCCGGATGCCGACGACACCACCGGCTGGCTGCATTCGCTGCACCAGCGCGCCGCGCACATGGCGCAGGCGCATCCCGGCGTGCTGGTCGAGGACAAGGGCGTCAGCATGGCGCTGCACTGGCGCGCCGCGCCGCATGCCGGCCAGGCCGTGCTCGCCTTCGCGCAGGACCAGATCACACAGCTGCCAGGCTACCGCCTGCAACCCGGCGATCACGTCATCGAGTTCGTCCCGCAGGGCAGCGACAAGGGCGCGGCGGTCGAACAGCTCATGCAGCGCGCGCCGTTCCAGGGCCGCGTGCCGGTTTTCGTCGGCGACGACCTGACCGACGAATACGGCTTCATCGCCGCGCAGCGCCTCGGTGGCTGGGCAGTGCGCGTGGGTTCGCGCGAACCCACCCAGGCCCGCCACGCCCTGCGCGACCCCCTCGCCGTCCACGCCTGGCTGCAGGAGAACGCCAGCGGCGGATGACCCTCCCGCCCCTCCCCCGGCAACACACCAAGGATCCTCCCCCATGAGCGAACCGAATCTGGACCTGGGCGTCATCGGCAATTGCAGCTTCGGCGCCCTCATCGACCGCCAGGCCCGCGTGGTCTGGAGCTGCCTGCCCACCTTCGACGGCGACCCGGCCTTCTGCCGCCTGCTCTCGCCACGCATCGACGGCGGCGACTTCGCCGTCGAGCTGGAGGACTTCCAGGACAGCGAGCAGGCCTATATCCCCAATACCGCGATCCTGCGCACCGTCCTGCGCGACAGCAAGGGCGGGGCGATCGAGGTGATCGACTTCGCGCCGCGCTGGCGCAACCACAACCGCTTCTACCGGCCGGTCAGCATCGTGCGGCAGATCCGCCCGCTGTCCGGCGCGCCGCGCATCGTGGTGCGCGCGCGGCCGCTGGCCGACTGGGGCGCACGCGCGCCGGAGGCGACCTGGGGCAGCAACCACATCCGCTGGCTGCTGCCGGACTTCACCCTGCGCCTGACCACCGACGTGCCGATCCGCTTCGTGCGCGACGAACTGCCGTTCGTGCTCAACCATCCGGTGCACCTGGTGCTGGGGGTGGACGAGTCGCTGATGCGTTCGTTGACCGGCTATGTGCAGGAGGCCTACGAGCGCACCGAGGAATACTGGCGCGAATGGGTGCGCTACCTGTCGGTGCCGCTGGACTGGCAGGAGGCGGTGATCCGCAGCGCGATCACCTTGAAGCTGTGCCAGTACGAGGACAGCGGCGCGATCATCGCGGCGATGACCACCTCCATCCCCGAAGCGCCGAACACGCCGCGCAACTGGGACTACCGCTACTGCTGGCTGCGCGATGCCGCCTTCGTGGTGCGCGCGCTCAACCGGCTCGGCGCCACGCGCACGATGGAGCAGTTCATCGCCTACATCTTCAACATCGCCACCACCGACGGCACCATGCAACCGTTGTACGGCATCGGCTTCGAGTCGGCGTTGGAGGAACACGAGGTCGAATCGCTGGACGGCTACCGCGGCATGGGTCCGGTGCGGCGCGGCAACCTGGCCTGGATCCAGAAGCAGCACGACGTGTATGGCAGCGTGGTGCTGGCCTCGACCCAGCTGTTCTTCGACCTGCGCCTGAAGGACCCGGGCGACGAGGCCACCTTCCGACGCATGGAACCGCTCGGCGAACGGGCCTACGCGCTCTACAACGTGCCCGATGCGGGCCTGTGGGAATTCCGTGGCCGGGCCGAGGTCCACACCTATACCGCGGCGATGTGCTGGGCGGCCTGCGACCGCCTGGCCAAGATCGCCGACCGGCTGGGGCTGGAAGATCGTCGCGACTACTGGCGCACGCGCGCCGATGAACTGCGCGCGCACGTGCTGGGCGAGGCCTGGAGCGCGGAGCGCAACCACTTCACCGACACGCTGGGTGGCCATCGCCTCGATGCCTCACTGCTGCTGCTCGCCGACATCGGCATCGTCGATGCGATGGACCCGCGCTTCATCGGCACGGTCGAGGCGATCGGCCGCGACCTCAAGCATGGCGATTCGCTCTACCGCTACATCGCCCCGGACGACTTCGGCGAGCCGGAAACCAGCTTCACCATCTGCACCTTCTGGTACATCGACGCGCTCGCCGCGATCGGCCGCAAGGACGAGGCGCGGCAGATGTTCGAACGCATCCTCGACCGTCGCAACCACCTGGGCCTGCTGTCGGAAGACCTGGCCTTCGAGGACGGCGAGGCCTGGGGCAATTTCCCCCAGACGTATTCGCATGTCGGGCTGATCATCGCCGCCATGCGCTTGTCCCGTAGTTGGCAGGAGGCTTCATGAGTAGATTGGTCGTCGTTTCCAACCGTGTCGCAGTGCCCGGCGAAAGCCGCGCCGGCGGTCTTGCAGTCGGCCTGCTGGCCGCGCTGCGCGAACGTGGCGGGCTGTGGTTCGGCTGGAACGGCAAGGTCGCGCGCGGCGAAAGCGGCGCGACCCACGAGCAGGATGACGGCGATATCCGCTTCATCACCATGGACCTCAACAAGCGCGACCTGGACGCCTACTACAACGGTTTCGCCAACCGCACGCTGTGGCCGCTGCTGCACTTCCGCCTGGACCTGGTCGACTACGACCGCGCCAAGCGCGACGGCTACCGCCGGGTCAACGCGATGTTCGCCGACAAGCTCGCGCCGCTGCTGCGCGAGGACGACACGGTATGGATCCATGACTACCACCTGATCCCGCTGGCCTCGCTGCTGCGCGAGCGCGGCATCGGCTGCAAGATCGGTTTCTTCCTGCACGTGCCGATGCCCTCGGCGGACCTGGTGCAGGCGATGCCAGACCACGCGCGGCTGTTCTCCACGCTGTATTCCTACGACCTGGTGGGCTTCCAGACCCAGCGCGACGTGGACCGGTTCCTGTCGTATGTGCGGCTGTTCGGCGGCGGGCGTTTGCTTGGCGACGGCATCCTCGAAGCACCGGGCGGGCGCCGGCTGCGCGCGGCGGCGTTCCCCATCGGCATTGATACCGAGCTGATCGCCAGGCAGGCGAAGGCGGCGATGAGCAAACAGTCGGTACGCAGCCTGCGCAGCAGCCTGCGCGACCGCCAGCTGGCGATCGGCGTGGACCGGCTGGACTACTCCAAGGGACTGCCGGAGCGCTTCCGTGGCTTCGAGCGCTACCTGGAGCGGCATCCGGACCAGCATGGCACGCTCACCTACCTGCAGATCGCGCCGGTGTCGCGTGGCGAGGTGGCCGAATACCGCGACCTGCGCAGCCAGCTGGAACAGATCGCCGGGCATATCAACGGCGGGCATGCCGAACCGGATTGGACGCCGCTGCGCTACGTCAACCAGAACTTCACCCATGCCACGCTGACCGGGTTCTATCGCAGCGCGGCGGTGGGACTGGTGACGCCGCTGCGCGACGGCATGAACCTGGTGGCGAAGGAATATGTGGCGGCGCAGGACCCGGAGAATCCCGGGGTGCTGGTGCTGTCGCTGCTGGCGGGCGCGGCGGATGAGCTGCGCGAGGCGCTGCTGGTGAATCCGCACGACCTGGATGGCGTGGCCGATGCGATCGCCACCGCGGCGACGCTGGCCAAGCCGAAGCGCATCGAGCGCTGGCACGCGATGATGGAGCACCTGCGCCACAACGACATCAACCATTGGCGGCAGCGCTATCTGGAGGCGCTGGACGCTGCGTGAGCGATGTTGGCTTGTGGGTGTTGGTATCGGGTGATTCGGGTGGTTCGTGCGCTTCATGCGCTTCATGCGCTTCGTGCGCTTCGTGCGCTTCGTGCGCTTCATGCGCTTCGGGCGCTTCGGGCGCTTCGGGCTCCGTGTAGGAGCGGCTTCAGCCGCGACCGGGAATCAACGGGTCGCGGCTGAAGCCGCTCCTACAGGGGGCATAGGCATAGGCATAGGC
>DJAN01000305.1 GCA_002429615.1 Lysobacteraceae bacterium UBA6001 | reverse complement strand
GACACGCCGTGAACCCATCCATGGGGGCTCGAAGGCGACATCCATGTCGCCTACGGTCCCGAAAGGGCCCCCATCGCCCAGCCCCCGAAGCCCCACACCTCTCCGCAAGCGGACACCAAACCAAAGCCAAGCCTCCAAACCGCCATAGCCCTCTCCCTCTCCCTCTCCCTCTCCCTCTCCCTGTTCCTCTTCCTCTCCCTGTAGGAGCGGCTTCAGCCGCGACCGAGCATTCCCAGACGAGAGGGAACACCGCGAGGAAATAGCTGGAGCGGAGCCCCCCTTTGTTAAGGGGGGCGCGCCGAAGGCGCGGGGGATAGGCGAGGTGGAGGATGGGGCCCAAAGTTTGCGAAGCCAACTTTGGGGCTAAGCCCGCTGCGCGGGCTTAGCTTCCCCAACAGTCAGCGAAGCTGACTGTCTTTGCTGCCGCGCCTGTTGTAGCTGGTGAAGGTGTTTTCTTCTTCGTCGCGGGCCTGTTGGCAGGCCACGCACAGGGTGACGCCGGGCACTGCCTTCCTGCGTGCTTCCGGGATCGGGGCATCGCATTCCTCACAGCGCTCACTGCCCGGGCCCTGCTTCAGCTGGCTGCGGGCACGCTTGATCGCATCGTCGACGGTCGCATCGATCTGGTCCTGCACGGCGCCATCGCCGGCCCATCCGGTCGCCATGGCTGTCCTCCTGCTCGCGTATCTATGCGGTACATGGGTGCGCAATCGCGCCCGGGCAAGCCGCTGCACACGCCGCGCTACAACCGTTCAGGCTAGGATTCGAGCCTGTGCCCGCGCGGCGCCCGCTCCGGAATCAATTCATGGAAAAGTCCGTCCACCCGTTCTCCGAACTGTTCGCCCAACTCGGCCTGGCGTCCGACGAAGCCAGCATCCGCCAGTTCATCGCCGACCACGCCCCGCTGCCGGACGGCATGCGCCTGGAAGAGGCGCCGTTCTGGAATGCGTCGCAGGCCGAACTGCTGCGCGAGGAGCGCATCGACGATGCGGACTGGATCGAAACCATCGACCAGCTCAACCTGGCCCTGCACGCCTCGCCCTGAGCCGGCTCAGCGCGCGATGGCGTGCGTGCTCTCCAGTACGCCGAGCAACTGCGGCAGGCGATACGGCTTGGGCAGGAAGGTGACGTTCTCCGGCAGCGGCGGCAGCTGCGCGCGCGCATAACCGGAGGACAGGATCACCCGCGCGTCCGGCTGCAGGCGGGCGCTGTGCCCGGCCAGGTCGATGCCCGATACGCCATTGGGCATGCTGACGTCGCTGAAGACGAAGTCGAAGTGTTCGCCACTTTCCAGCATGGCCAGTGCCTGGCAGCCGTCGACCACGGTCACCACGCGGTAGCCGAAGTCGGGCAAGGCATCCCGCATCAGTTCGCGCAGGCTTTCGTTGTCTTCGACCAGAAGGACGAGGGGTTCACTGGACATGCGCTTGCTCCCTGACTAGCGGCAGGCACAGGGTAACGGTGCAGCCCTGTCCTGGTTCACTGGTGATGATGGCGAATCCGCCGGACTGGGCAGCAAAGCCGAATACCTGGCTCAGCCCCAGGCCACTCCCCTGCCCGACGGTCTTGGTGGTGAAAAATGGTTCGAAGGCACGTGCGGCGACGTCGGCTTCCATGCCTGGACCACTGTCCACGACCTCGATGCGTGCATAGGCGCGCGCGGGGTCTTCCGGTGCGTATGGCGAACGGCCCTCCCAGACCGAACTGCGCAACCGGACCGCGCCGCCTTCCTGGCAGGCATCGCGGGCGTTGACGATGAGATTGAGGATCGCCGCTTCCAGCTGGCCGCAGTCCACGTCGATCTCGCCGGTGCGGCCCAGTTCGTCGTGGAAACTGAGACGGCCACCACAGGCGCGCCGGTACAGCTCCATCGAGGCCTGCAACAGCGCCTCCAGCGGATGGCGCTGCATCGACATCGGTTGGCCACAGCCAAAGGACAGCAGTTGCCGGGTCAGCAGCGTGCCACGGTCGGCGGCGCGCTGCGCCACCGCCACCAGCTCGTGGGTGCGGGCATCGGCGCCGGGACGCAGGTCGATCAGCTCCAGGCAGTTCACCATCACCGCCAGCAGGTTGTTGAAATCATGCGCCAGGCCGAGGGTGAGCTTGCCCACCGCCTCCATCTTCTGCGAATGCGCCAGCTGGGCCTGGGTCTCCTGCAGGCGCAGCTGAGCCTGGTGGCGCTCGGTGATGTCGCGGGTGACCTTGGCGAAGCCGATCAGCTCGCCATCGCGCCAGATCGGGTCGATGACCACGCTGGCCCAGAAGCGCGAGCCGTCCTTGCGCACCCGCCAGCCCTCGCCTTCGAACTTGCCCTTCTCGCGCGCGGCGTCCAGCGCCCGGTAAGGCAGGCGGGTGGCCACGTCCTCGGGGGTGAAGAAGCGCGAGAAATGGCTGCCGATGATCTCCGCCTCGGCATAGCCCTTGATGCGTTCGCCGCCGGGGTTCCAGCTGCGGATATAGCCCTCCGGATCCAGCATGTAGATCGCGTAGTCGTTGACGCTGCGGATCAGCAACGCCAGCTGCCGGGTTTCATCTTCCAGCCCGGCCTCACGGCCCGGCGCCACGCCGGCATGCGCGTCCAACACGATGGATTCCACAGACCACCCCTCCTGACCCGGCAGCAAGCCTAGGGCCGGGATCGTGAAGGTCGCGTCACCCGCGGCGCAGTCAGGCGGACCGCGCCGCGGGCCGGTTCAGACCTTCTTGGCGATCGACATGCCCACCAGGAACAGGATCACCGCGATGATGATGCCCGCCCAGAACAGGAACTTGGCGATGCCCATCGAGGCGCCGGCCAGGCCGCCGAAGCCCAGCACGCCTGCAATGATGCCGATGACGGCGAAGATGATGGCCCACTTGATCATGTCGTGAATTCTCCGGGAAACAGGTCCGGCGCGATGCGCCAGTGGCTGCGCAAGGTAGGCGCGCGGCTGTCGGATGACGGTGAACACCGCGCGCAGGCGGCGTGAGTGTCGATCCGCGGGGCCGCCCGGCGTCGTTGCCATGCCCCTTGCCAAGGAATCCGCCGCATGCCCCGTCCCGAGCTGTTCGCCCACCCGTTCTCCTCCTACTGCCAGAAGGCGCTGGTGGCGCTGTACGAAAACGGCACCGACTTCAGCTACCGCTCGCTGGAGGAGCCGGCCAACCGCCAGCAGCTGGCGGCGTACTGGCCACTGCAGCGTTTCCCGCTGCTGCGCGACCAGGACCACACGGTCATGGAGGCGACGATCATCATCGAGTACCTGGACCTGCATTACCCCGGCCCGCGCCGCTTGCTGCCGGCGGACCCGGAACAGGCCTGGCAGGTGCGCCTGCTGGACCGCTTCTTCGACAACTACATCGCCACGCCGCAGCAGAAGATCGTGTTCGACCGCCTGCGCGCGGAAGCCGAACGCGACCCGGTCGGCGTGGCCGACGCGCGCCGCATGCTCGATGCGGCGTATGCGTGGCTGGAAGATCACCTGGCCGGACGCACCTGGGCCACGGGCCAGGCCTTCACCCTCGCCGACTGCGCCGCGGCGCCGTTCCTGTTCTACGCCGACTGGACCCACGCCATCGCCCCGCGCTTCCAGCGCGTGCACGCCTACCGGCAACGCCTGCTGCAACGCCCGTCCTTCGCCCGCGCGGTGGAGGAGGCGCGGCCGTTCCGCCATTACTTCCCGCTGGGGGCGCCGGACCGCGACTAGCCACGTTCAGCGGCGACGGAAGCCCCCCATCGGCCGCGCCCCGAGGCCGGGCCGGAAGCCGCCCACCGGCCGCTGCATGCCGCCAGCGGGGCGCTGCATGCCCCCGGCCGGGCGCTGGAAGTCGTGCGCGGTCTGCCCGGAGATGCGCGCATCGCCACGCTCGCGGGCCATGCGGTCACGGTCCAGGTCGCCGCGGTCGAACGTGCCCTGCCCGCCCTGGCCTGGTCGGCTGACCTGGTTCCACTGCCCGTTGTCGTAGTGGTACACGTTGCCGTCGTGGCCGGCATAGACGTTGTCGTTGACGTCCACCACGCCACCGTGGTGCAGCGTGCCGGTGTCGGCGTTGTAGTGGAAACCGCCGGCGCCGCGTGCGTCGCCGTTCGCGCCCTGGCTGTTGAAGGCGCCGCCGCCGGCCGCGCCGTTCGGGCCCACGCC
>DJAN01000311.1 GCA_002429615.1 Lysobacteraceae bacterium UBA6001 | reverse complement strand
GTGCAGGCCGATCGCGGCGCCGGCCAGGTGGTCGCCGGGCTGCCAGCGCGCGGCCGCGCCGCCAGCGACATGGCCGTAGTCCAGGCCGAGGTAGAACGCCTGGCCGCCGCCCAACGCGAGCTCGGCTTCGTTGCGCAGCCACCAGCCGCGATCACCAGTGAGTGAGATCTCGCCGTCAAAGCCGCGCACGCTGTAGCGGCCGCCGATGGCGAAGCGGTCCTGCGGCACCAGCGCGGTGTGGTTCCACTGCGCACGCCAGCTGCCGAGGTAGCGCAGTGACTGCTTCCCGAGCCGGAACGGCATGCTCAGGCGCGCGTCGGCGCTGAGCAGGCGCATGCGCGAACTGCCTTCGCCGAAGGCTTCCTCCGGGGCATGCAGGGCGTGGAAGGCGCCGGTGCCGCGCCGATAGTCGATACCGGCCTCCAGGCTGCCGGCACCGATGAACTGCCGCACATCCAGGCCCACGGCCCAGCCGGCGGTGGCGCGGCGCTGGATCCGCACTTCGGTATCGTCGATGTAGTTGCGGCTGGCGCGGCGCCAGCCGTAGCCGTGCAGGTTCAGGCGGCTGCGCGCGTTGCGGAACAACAGCAGGCCAGCGCGCAGCTCGGCGTTGTCGCTGCGGCCGCGATACGCGTAGTCCTCGAAAGCGCCGGCGATGGTCTGCCGGTACTCGTAGCCGCCAGCGGTAACGCCGAACAGCCAGCGTCGCAGTGGCACGTCGTAGTGCGCGGTCCAGTTGCCGCTGCCCCGGCCGTTGCCGTTGAACACGTCGTGGCCGACGTTGAGGTAGAACAGGTCATGCCAACCCAGCGGGTTGTCGCGCGCGAGCATGGCGTTGGTCTGCAGCTTGCCGGTTGCCCGGCTGCCGGCGTCATCGATCGACAGGCTGCCGCGCCAGGGCCGCGGCTGCGACCACGCGACGACCAGGTCACTGTCACCGGGGCCGGCCGTATCGCCCTGTGCCGGTTCGATGCGGATGTCGGCGGTGGCGCTCGGCACGCGCTGCAGGTTCTCCAGGCCCTGTTCGATGTCGCGCAGGTTGAGCAGCGTGCCGGGCGTGGCCGGCACCGCATTGCGCAGGCTGGCGTGGCCGGGCACCGGTTGGGCGAAGCGAACCGTACGCACGCGGCCGGGCACCACGGTCAGCATCAGCGTGCCGCCGGTCAGGTCTTGCGGGCCGGCGAGTACCCGGGTGGTGATGTAGCCGTGCGCGACCACCGCGTCCTGTACGCGCGCCAGCACGAGGTTGATGCCCTGCGTGCCCAGGCAGCGGCCGATGGCGCGGTCGTTTCGCGGGTTGGCTGCCTTCAGCGCCCAGTGGAAGCGCGCGCTGTCCTCTCCGGCCAGGACGATGCGGGCGATGCGGAAGCAGGGTAATTCCGGCGTGGCCGGCAGGCGGCGCAGGCCACGTGCCGTCCGCTCGTCGTCACGACGAACGTCGGCGGGCGCTTCGAGCTGTTCGCGGAGCTGACGTTCTCGCTCGTCCTGCTGGCGCTGCACCTGCGCGGCGGGCGTGGCCGGCTGTGCCTGCAACGGGAGCGCGCCGAGGGCGGCCACGAGGGAGAGCGCTGCAAAAAGCACATCACCAATGCATCGCTTCCACCCGCTGTGGCGACGATGGGGGGGCGTCGGATCCATGCTCGCACCGCTCCTGGGAACGCGATCCGGCAGCGGATCGCGGCGCACAGGGTAGGGAGCAGGGTGACGCCGGAATATTGGAGAAATCGCCGGAAATCGCGATCATCCGCGCGGCAGGGACGCGCCTACGGGGAGGAGGTGTCTTGTGCCTCGGCTTCGATGAGCCGCAGCATCAGCTGCGCCAGCGTCACCACGTCCTGGTGGTTGTGCGCCAGGACCCGGCGCAGGTCGATGGCGTCGCCGCCGCGCAGGTAATGCAGCCACGCCGCCGGTGCCTGCGAACCCGGCAGGTCATCCTCGCGCACGATGTGCAGCAACTGGCGCTCGATGGTCGCCAGCCGGCAGTTCTCCCAGGTGCCGCGATAGCGGCGGCGGGTAGGGAACAGCAGATCCACATGGTCGAGTGCGGACAATGGATCGCCGCGTCGCGACAGCCGGTAACGCGTCTTCAGCAAGGGTGCGTCGTAGCAGCGCCCGTTGTAGCTGGACAGCACGGTGCCCGGCGCCAGCCAGCCGCGGAAGGTATCCAGCATCGCGGCTTCGGCGGCCATCGTGGCCATCATCAGCTGGCGGATGCGCAGGCCCGGGCCGCGCGCCGCATCGTGATGCCAGTCGGCCGCGCCGATCATGAAGGCGCGCGTGCCGGTGCCGCCGGCCAGGCCGGTGGTCTCGGTATCGAAGAACAGCAGGTCTTGCGGCGCGACGGTGTCCTCGCGGCGCGCGAACGCCAGCGACAGCGGCTGCGTGGGAATCGCCTGCGGCAGGAAGGCTTCGACCAGATGCAGGCCGGGCGCGATCTCCTCGCCGGGCAGGTGGCGATCACGCGCGCTGGCGCGTCGCACCGGCGCAGCGGCGGCGGGGATGGCGCGCTCGCGCAGGCCGATCAACCGGCGCAGCGCGTCCATGTCGGTGCCACGCCGACGCGGTTCGGGTGTCGGCACCGGGAGTGCCG
This sequence comes from Lysobacteraceae bacterium UBA6001, assembly GCA_002429615.1. Lineage (GTDB taxonomy): Bacteria > Pseudomonadota > Gammaproteobacteria > Xanthomonadales > Xanthomonadaceae > Stenotrophomonas_A. The sequence goes on along the minus strand of DJAN01000311.1, from coordinate 8,793 downwards.
AGGGGCTGCCCGCCATTGGCTTGTGGCGCACCTCGCGCTCGACCCAGGCGAAGACCGGCTCGTTCGCGGGAGCGGGTTCGGCGGGTGGCGCGGCAGATGGCACAGCGGCCTTCGGCTCCGGCACCGCGGTGCCCGCCTGCCGACGCAACAGCCGCAGTTTGTCGGCGCTTACGCCCACGTCGCCGCCTCCAGCGCAGTGCCCGATGCCTCGTCATCCGCCGTATCGCGCGCGCCGGCGTCGAGCTGCGCCAGCAGGGCCAATACCTTCAACGCCAACGTCTTCGGCGTCGCGCCCTCACCCTGTTCCTGCGCGGCCAGCACCGGGCCCACGCAGGCCGGGCAGCCCGCCTTGCAGTCGCAACGCTGCACCAGCTCGCCGGCGCGCATCACCAGTTCGGCCTGGCGCTGCCACAGCGGCTCGCTGAGGCCGACGCCACCAGGGAAGTTGTCGTACAGGTACGCCGTCGGCACGAACGCCTGCTGCAGCTCGACGTGGCCTTCGGCGCCATCGGCGCCCCGCAGCTGGCCACGACCGCTCTGGTCGGCCACCGCGAACCAGGCACCGTCGCCATTGCCCACGGCCTTCTGCAGGTCGCGCGCATCGGCCATCACCGCCACCGTCGCCACCACGTGCAGCGCATAGGCCGCGCCGAGGAAGCCGTCCAGCGCGTCCTGGCGCGAGGCGAACGCCTTGCCCAGCGTGGCCTGCGGCAGCTGCCACCACACCGCGGTGGTGTGCAGTTCCTGGTCCGGCAGGTTGACCGGGCCATAGCCGATGTTTTCATGGGTGTAGTAGCGGATCTTCTTGTAGCCGGCCACACGCCGCACCACGTGCACCTCGCCATGATGGCTGTCGCCACGCCCGGCCGGGCCGCCGTTGAAGCGGTCCAGCACCTTGAGCTTGGTGTAGTCGATGCTGTCGGTGTAGTAGTCCACGTGCGTGCGGGTGACGTAGGCCTTGCGGCCTTCCCAGTCCAGCCGCTCGACCTGGTACGGCGTGCTCTGCACCATGTGGATGGCGCCTTCGTACAGGGTGAGCGCGGCAGCCGAGTAATCGACCTCGGCGATGATCTGCTGCTTGCCGTCGCTGCGGTCCACCACCACGAAGTTGCCATCGGCCACCGAGCGCAGGCTGACCGCGTTGGCCGGGTAGCTGTCGGCGATCCACTCCCAGCGCTCGCCTTCCTGGTGGATCACGCCGCTTTCGGCCAATGCCTCCAGGAACACCACCGGGTCCACCGGGCCAAACGGCTCGCCGGCGTTGAACGGCAATTCGAACGCGGCGCAGCGGATGTGGTCGAACAGGATTAGCGCCTGGTCCGGCGCGATGCGCGCGTGTTCGGGCGAGGCGTCGGCGAAGAAATCCGGGTGCCGCACCACGTACTGGTCGAGCGGCTGCGAGCTGGCCACCAGTACACCCAGCGCCGGCTGCTGGCGGCGGCCGGCGCGGCCGAAGCGCTGCCAGGTCGCCGCCACGCTGCCGGGATAGCCGTTGAGCACCACCACGTCGAGCGCGCCGATATCCACGCCCAGCTCCAGCGCCGAGGTACTGACGATGCCGTCGATGTCGCCGGCGCGCATCGCCTTCTCCACCTCGCGGCGTTCGGTCGGCAGGTAGCCACCGCGATAGGCGCGGATGCGTGGCGGCTTGCGCGGGTCGTGGTCGAAGATGTCCTTCAGGTACTTGGTCAGCACTTCCACCATCAACCGGCTCTGCGCGAACACCAGGGTCTTGAGCCCGGACTTGATCGCGATGCGCGCGATCCGGTTGCTCTGCGAACGCGCCGACGCGCGCAGGCCCAGGTCCGGGTTGACCACCGGCGGATTCCACAGCAGCACGTGCTTGTCACCGGCCGGCGCGCCGGATTCGGTGATCGCGCAGACGCGGTCCTCGATCAGCGCCTCGGCATGCGCCTGCGGGTTGCCGATCGTCGCCGAGCACAGGATGAACTGCGGGCTCACGCCATAGAACGCGCAGATGCGCTTGAGCCGGCGCAGCACATTGGTGACGTGGCTGCCGAATACGCCGCGGTAGGTATGCACCTCGTCGATCACCACGTACTGCAGGTTCTCGAAGAACTGCGCCCATTTGGTGTGATGCGGCAGGATGCCCTGGTGCAGCATGTCCGGATTGGAGACCACGATGTCGCCATGCAGGCGGATCGCCTGGCGCGCGTCGCCAGGCGTATCGCCATCGAAGGTGAAGGCTTTCACGCCCAGGTCGCCGGCGCGGTTGAGCTCCAGCAGCTCGGCGACCTGGTCCTGCGCCAGCGCCTTGGTCGGGAACAGGTACAGCGCCTTGGCGCGGCGGGTCATCGCCGCGGCCACCACCGGCAACGTGTAGCACAGGGACTTGCCGCTGGCGGTGGGGGTCACCACCGCCACGTGCTCGCCGCGCCGGGTGGCGGCCCAGGCTTCGGCCTGGTGGCTGTAGAGCTGCTCGATGCCGCGCGCGCGCAGTGCCGTGGCCAACGCCGGTGGCAGGTCGTCCGGCAGCGGCGCGTAACGGCCTTCACGCCCGGGAATGGTGAAACTGCCGGTGATCCGGTCGTGGTAGCGGCGCGACAGCCGCGCGGTGAGCAACGCGCCATCGCGTGCCGGGATGCCATCCACGGTGGAGAGCGCGCGCTCGGCGTCCTCGGTGCGCGGGGCGAGGGCGTGGGCCATGAAGGGTTCCCCAAAAATCGTATCGAACACCGTCATTGTCTCAGTCCGTGAGATCGCGTTGGCGATCAGCGGATTCATGATCCTGACGCATGCGCGGGGACACGATACTCACACCCCGCACTGCAGGCTGTGGGTTCCCCCCAGAAGGAGAACCGAGATGGCCCAGCGCATTCCAGAAGGCACCGTGGTCGTGGTGGCCGATGGCGGCTCCGCCCGCGTGTTCGCCAATGTGGCCGAGAAGGGCGGCCTGCAGCTGCACCAGCTGATGGACCTGCAGAGCGCCGAAGGCCAGGGCCCGTCCGGCGCGGTGCCGGCCGACATGAGCCTGGCGCAGCTCGACGAGGCGACCTTCGCCAAGCAGCTCGCGTCCCAGCTCAACGAAGGCGCCTTGAACAACCGCTACGCGCACCTGCTGCTGGTGGCCGATCCCGCCACGCTGGGCCGGCTGCGTCCGTTGCTGCACAAGGAAACCCAGGCGCGCCTGCTGGGCGACATGGCCAAGGATCTGACCAACGCGCCGCTGGCGGACATCCAGCGCGCGCTCGGCTGAGTCCACGCCGGTGGGCTTCGCCCGCGACTATGCCGGCCGTGAGCCGGAGATCGCACAGGTAGCGGCGCTGCCCGGCCGTGTCGCGCTGGAATTCGGCGCGCCCTGGTGCGGGCATTGCCAGGCCGCGCAACCGGCGCTGGCGCAGGCGGTGGACGCGCGCGCCGACGCGATCCACCTGAAGGTCGAGGACGGCAAGGGCCAGCCGCTGGGTCGCGCCTATCGCGTCAAGCTGTGGCCGACCGTGGTGCTGCTGCGCGACGGCGAGGAAGTGGCGCGGGTGGTGCGGCCGCGTTCGCCGGCGGACCTGGCCGATGCGCTGGCGCTGTGGGACGCCGTGCCGGCCTAGGTCGACAACGTGTCCGGGTAGGGCATGCCCTGCCCGGTTTCCAGGTACTGCTTGAGACTGCGACCGAGGAAGAACGCCCAGCCGCCTTCGCAGGTGTCCTTGCAGGGCGCGTCGGGGTAGTCGAGGTGGGCGAAGTCCACCCGCGTGCCGCTGGCGGTGGGATGCAGCTCGAAGCACATCGACGAGCCGACCCATGCCGGGCTGTCGAGCATGTTGGAGCGCGTGCAGTGCCAGACCACGCGGCGGCGGTCGACATCGTGCAATACATCCAGCTCGACCATCCAGCCGTGCGCGCTCCAGTCCAGCCGCACATGGCGGCCGTCGCCCTCCGCCTCGCGTGTCCACCATTGCGCCATGTGCGCGGGCTGGGTCAACGCGGTCGCGACCACCTCCGGCGCGGCGGCAATGTGGATCTGCTGGCGGAGGGCGTGGTTCATGGGGCGGTCCCCGGGCGGCAAGCGCCCTAGATGATGGACCAGCTGGCCGTCGGTGTGGTGTTGCAGTGCGCAACACGCCGCGCGATCAGCCGGATCGCACGCGCGCACGCTTTTCCAGGCCACGGAACGCGCCCAGGACCATCACGCAAAGCAGGCATGCGCCGGCGGCGATGGCATAGCGGCCGATGCCTGAGGCGATGCCGATGGCCGCCGCCATCACCAGCGAGCTGGCCGTGGTCAGGCCATTCACCCGGTCGCTGCGCGCGCTGCGCAGGATGGTGCCCGCGGCCACGAAGCCCACGCTGGCCACCACCGCTTCGATCAGGCGAACCGGATCCACCTGCAGCAGGTCGCGGTAGCGCTCCTGCTGGAAATGCTCGGCGATGCTGTCGCCCAGCCCGACGATCAGCGCCGCGGCGCCGGCGATCATCATGTGCGTGCGCAGGCCGGCGGAGTGGCGGCCCATCTCGCGCTCGATGCCCAGCACGCCGCCCAGCACCATGGCGGCCGCCACGCGCAGCACGACGATCAGGTCCTGTTGGAGATGTTCCATGCGGGCGTCCTCCGGGTGAGGCCGCCAACATCGCAAGCGCGCGGCACACGCCGGGTGAAGGCGGCCAAGGACTATCCTGTGCCGATGAAGCCCCACTCCCCCGCCGCCGAACGCAACCGCGACCCGATCCTCGGCGTGCTGCGCGGTTACTTCGGCGACCGCCGCCAGGTGCTGGAGATCGGCAGCGGCACCGGCCAGCACGCCGTGCACTTCGCCGCGGCGATGCCGTGGCTGCAATGGCAGCCCAGCGACCATCCCGATGCGCTGCCCGGCATCGAGGCCTGGCGCGCGGAAGCGGGGCTGCCGAACCTGCGCCCGGCCATCGCGCTGCAATCCGAGTGGGAGGGCGGCCTCCAGCCCATGCCCGCGTTGCCGTCGGGCGGCTTCGATGCGGTGTTCACCGCCAACACGCTGCACATCATGGGTTGGCCGCGGGTGCAGGCGCTGTTCGCGAGCCTGCCGGCCCTGATGGCGCCCGATGCGCTGCTGGCGGTCTACGGCCCGTTCAACATCGGCGGCCAGCCGACCAGCGAAAGCAACCGCACCTTCGATGCGTGGTTGAAGACCGAATACGCCGAAGGCGGCATCCGCGACCTCGAAGCGGTGCAGGCGCTGGCTGCCACGGCGGGCCTGCGCGAGATCGGACGCTTCGCGATGCCGGCCAACAACTTCTGCCTGCTGTGGCGTCGGGGCGGCGCCCGCGCGCCCTAGACGCGACGCGCCCGCTCCAGCCACGCGCACGCCGCGGCGAGCAGCACGAATGCCCACCACGCCGGCCAGCGCGAACCGGGGTGTCGCGTCATGCTCGCGCCGCCACTCACCGCATGGGGCGGCGTGACCAGGCGCGCGGTCTGCAGGGCCTGCTCCCGCGCGAAGGCGGCCTTCGCCTGCGCCGGGTCGCGCACGTAGAACGGGGTGGCGTCCTCCCCCGTGCCCAAGGTGTGCCAGCCGGCCTGCGCCGGCCAATAGGCGGCGCAGTCGCCGCTCGCGGGATCGCGGATGAGCGCGTGCATCGCACCCGCGGGGTCGCGCACCTGTGGATTCGTTGCGAGCCCGCAGATCACCACGCGTTCGCCGGCCCATGCCGGCGTCGGGATATCGAACGACGCGCCATGCGTGCGGGCGCGCGCCAGCGTGGCCAGCATCGCGCTCCACAGGCGGCCGTGCGCGGCGCTTTCGCCGGCCAGCGGCAACTGCCAGCTGTCGGTGAGCGTGGTCACGCCGATACGTCCCTGGCCGAGGCCGCGCCACCATGCGTAGGGCGTTCCACCGGCGTCGCGGGCGAGCACCGACAGCGCGGCGTCGGGTGCGAAATCACGCCGGCCCAGCACGACAGGCGTTTTGCCTTCGGCGACCGGCCATGACACGGGCGCGCTGGCGTTGCCGCCCTTCAGCGGCAACCCGAACGACGCCAGCGCCTGGCGGGCGCCGTTGTCGAGCGGCCCGGCCAGCCGCACCAGTACGCCCAGGCCGCCGCGCGTGGCCTCGCGTATCGCCGCGCGCTGCGAGGCAGACAGGCCGCTCCATGCGCGCTCGTCGAGCCAGAGCAGGTCGAAGCCGGTCAGGGTGGCGGCGTCCAGCGGCTTGGGCGCGTCGCCCAGCTGCAGGCCACCGCCCACGGCGATCTGCGTGTGCAACGTCACGCCGGCATCGGCGGCCCAGCGGCGCAGGTACTTCCATTCCGGTTGTGGCGCGCCGGCCAGGATCCACACGCGCAACGGCGTCGGCTCCACCACGTGCAGCGGCAGCGGCTGGCGATCGCGCTCGCGGCCCTCGGCATCGAGCACGCGCACCGAGAACAGCACCTGCCCGGCCAGGCGTGCCTGGCCCTGCAGGCGGAAGCGCCCGTGCGCGTCGAAGGGCGCGGCATCCACGCGATTGCCGGCCGGATCGAGCAGCTCGACGCGGCCACGCGGCCAGCCCACCACCTGCCCTTCCACCTCGAACGCATTGCCCGGGGCGACCGGCGGCGGCGTGGACAGCCCCGCCAGCCCGGGTGTCGGCGCGGGCGCCTGGAACTGCAGTGGCAACGCGGCGCCGGCGTCGCGGTCGCGCGCCGGCAAGCCTTCGCCGAGCACTTGCAGCCGCGCGACGCCGGGACGCTGGCGCAGCGCGGTGGCGAGATCGGGAACCGGCACGGCGCCTTGCGGCGCGCCGGCTTCGGGCAATGCGATGACATCGCGACCGCCCACCGGCGCTGCACCGCGCGTCAGTACCACCAGCGTGCCGCCCTCGCTGGCGCGTGGCAGCGGATACAGGGTGAAGTAAAGCGCCAGCGCGCACAGCGGTTGCAGTGCCAGCAAGCCCGCCCGGCGCGCGCTGCGCGGTTGGCGCCACACGCGCCACAGGCCGGCCAGCGTGGCCAGCGCGATCACGCCGGCGGTGGCGATCTGCCAGGGGTTCATGGGGAATCTCCGGCGGACAGCGCATCGAGATAGCGACGGCCCGTCGCGTCCGGCGCCTGTCGCGGCAGCGGCCGGGCCGGCGGCGCGGCCAGCGTGGTCCACAGCAAGGCGCGCAGGCGTTCGCGGCATTCCGTACAGGACGGCTCGGCGCGGTACTGCTCCAGCGCGGCGGCCAGGTCCAGGGGTGACGCCAGCTGGTTCTCGTGCGTGCCCAGCCAGCGGGCGAAGGCATCCAGCTGTGGCGCAGGCACCTCGCCCGCCGCGGGGGCCAGCGCGGTCCACAACGCCAGCGCATCCTTCGTGTCTTCGTCGCGCCACGGCGCCAGCGCGTCGTCGCGACGCGCCAGACCGGCGCGGTCACCACCCAGGCGGCGCGTCATGTCGATCGGCGGAAGCTCGGGACCCAGCCGCGCGAGATAGATGCGCTCGGCCTGCTGCACTTCCTTGATGAAGCCCAGCGCCTTGTAGGCATAGGGCAACGCCGCGTCGGGGCGGCCCTGCCGCAGCTCGCCCTCGGCCTGCCACATCTGGTCCAGCGCGGCCTTGAGCGTGGCGCGGGTCTTGGGATCGAGCAGCGTCGCTGCCTCGGCATGGTCATGCGTGTGGCCGAACTCGGCCAGCACGTTGCCCTCGTTGCCGAAGCCGGGGGCCTCGCCGGTGGGCGCGTGATCGTGGTCGTGGTCGTCGAGCGCGGCGGCGCCCTGTGCGGCGTCCGCGTGCTTTTCCGGTGCCGGCGCGTCGGCGGTGGGGATGTCGCTGGTAGGCGCGTCGCTGGTGGGCACGTCGGAGGTGGGTACGGCATCGTCGTCGTGCGTGGGCAGCTTCGGCGCGCCCTCGCTTTCCTCGCCGAGGAACTGGCCGTAGCGCAGGCGCAGGATGCGCTGATCCACGCCGATGGCGTCGGAACGCTTGAGGAAGGTCTCCGCATCGAGCTTGCGCTTGTCCTTCAACAGCGCCTCGGCGTCGATGATGATCTGGCGCTGGCTGCGGAAGTACGCCGGAAGCGTCTTGCGCACGCTTGCTTCCAGCTCAACCCCGGCCTGCTGCTGCGGCGAAGGCCAGCGCAGGATCACGCTGCCGCTGCGCGCGGTCTGCGGCGTGGGCGGGTGGTTGTCGCGCACTTCCAGCTGGGCCACGAGGTCGTCGCCCGGCTGCATGCCGAGCGCGGTGGGGTCCAGCGTGTATTCGAAGCGGCGCAGCCGCGCGCTGCCGCTGCCATTCAAGGTGACGCCGTGTTCGCTGAAGCGGATGTTCTCGCCGCTGCCCTGGGCCAGCGTGAGCCGCAGCGGGGCGCTGACGGCCACCGCGTAGTCGTCGCTGGCTTCGAAGCGCAGCGTCCAGCGCTTGCGCGCCGGTTGCCATTCGATGAGCGAAGCCTCCGGTTCGAGCACGCGTACCTGCGGGGCGCGGTCGGGCACCGGCTCCAGGCGGTGCAGGGCCAGCGGCTGGCCATCGAGTACGATGCGATAGAGCAGCGGGCGCTCCAGCACCAGCGTGCCGGTGGCGCGATCGCCCTGCAGCGCCAGCGGGATCGTGCGGCCATCGGTGAGGCGCAGCTGCACCTCGCGGGGCGGGTGGTCGAACTGCAGCGTCCACGCCAGCCGCGTGCCCTGCGGCACCTTGGCATCGAGCGTGGGCAGCGCGCCGGCTGGCTGGCCGGTGTAGGCCGGTGGAGTGGCCTGCAGCGTGGCGTGGCGAAGACGCGCCTGCTCGCGGGCGCGCGCAACGTCGTCATGGATGGCAGAGGGCGGCGGGGCCACCGGCGCGCGCGCCGGCCAGCCGATGACGACGCCCACGGCCAGCACACCCACCAGGAGGACCGGCACGCCGCGCTG
>DJAN01000248.1 GCA_002429615.1 Lysobacteraceae bacterium UBA6001 | reverse complement strand
CGGCTGGCTAGGCCGCGGCGGCCTGCAGCCACTCCCGGAACCGCCGCGCCGGTTCGCTCTCCGCGCGCGAGCGCAGCCGCGTGAGCCAGTAGCGTCCCAGGTCCGCGCTGATCTCGAACGGCTGCACCAGCCGCTCCGAGGCCAGGTCCTGCTCGAACATGCGCAGCGGCAGCAGCGCCACGCCGGCGCCCGCCGCCGCCGCGCTGGCCAGCGCCAGCGAGGAATCGAACATCGGCCCACGCGCTTCCAGTGGCGGTATCCCGGCCGCTTCGGACCAGCGTGCCCATTCGTCGGTGCGATACGAGCGCAGCAACGGCACCCGGTGCAGGTCGCTGGGACGGCGCAGGCGCGGGGCCAGGGCGGGCGCGCACACCGGGGCGAACGGCGCTTGCAGGATGGGGGTGGCGACGTGGCCCAGCCAGTCGCCCTCGCCGAAACGGATCGCCAGTTCCAGGCCTTCGCCGGCCAGGTCGATGCGGTTGTTGTGCGTATGCAGGCGCAGTTCGATGTCCGGATGCGCGCTGGCGAATGCCGACAGCCGCGGCAGCAGCCAGCCGGTGGCGAAGGTGCCAACCACGCCCACCGCCAGCGCATGCCGGTAGCGGCCATCGGCGAAGCGATCGAGCACGGCGGCGATGCGGTCGAACGACTCGCTCAGGACCGGGTACAGCGCGGCGGCCTCGTCGGTCATCGCCACGCCGCGCGGCAGGCGCTCGAACAGGCGCACCCCCAGCCGCTCCTCCAGCGCCTTGATCTGGTGGCTCAGCGCGGCCTGGCTGACGCACAGCTCCTCGGCCGCGCGGGTGAGGTTCTGGTGGCGCGCGGCGGCTTCGAAGGCGCGCAGGGCATTGAGTGGCAGGCGGGAGCGCAGCATCGGCAGGCATCAATCCAGCTCATGGGTCGCCTTGAATATCCTCGCTGGTGGGGCCGGGTCAACGTTTTGATACTCAGGCCTTTCCAAGGAGGTGCGCGATGCATACGAGAAGGCGGTTCCTGCAGTGGTCGGCGCTGGCGGCGAGCGCGCTGGCGGTCCAGGCGGCATGGGGAAAGCAGGGAAAAACGACGGCGCCGTTGGGCGAAGGGCTGGAGGCGGCGGTGGCGCGGATCGAGCGCCAGGCGGGCGGGCGGCTGGGCGTGGCGCTGCACGACGCGCAGGGGCGGCGGCTGGCGGGGCAGCGCGAGGACGAGCGCTTTCCGATGTGCAGTACCTTCAAATTTCTATTGGCGGGGGCGATCCTGCATGAGGTCGATGCCGGCCGGCTGCGCCTGGACCGGCGGGTGCCGATTGCCGCCAGCGACCTGCTCGGCAACTCCCCGGCCACCGAGCAGCATGTGGGGCCGCAGGGCATGAGCGTGGGCGAGCTGTGCCAGGCCACGGTGATCTTCAGCGACAACGCCGCGGCCAACCTGCTGTTTCCGCTGGTGGGGGGGCCGGCCGGGCTGACCGCGTTCCTGCGGGCCAACGGCGATGTGGTGACCCGCACCGACCGCCTGGAGCCGGTGATGAACGACTTTGCTCACGGCGATGACCGCGACACCACCAGCCCGGCGGCGATGGCCGGGAACCTGCGCCGGCTGCTGCTGGGCGAGGTGCTGAAGCCGGCCTCGCGGGCGCGGCTGACAGGATGGCTGCGTGACAACCGCACCGGCGGCAAGCGCCTGCGCGCGGGGCTGCCGGCGGGTTGGCAGGTCGGCGACAAGACCGGGTTCAACGGCGAGGACACGACCAACGACGTCGCGATCCTGTGGCCGCCGGGGGCGGGCGCGCCGTTGCTGCTGGCGACGTATCTGCAGGGCGCCAGCGTGGATCCGGACGGCCAGAATGCGGCGCTGGCAGCGGTGGCGGCGGCGGTGGCGCAGCGGCTCTGAGCGGTAGGCCCGGGGGCTTTCCCTGTAGGAGGGGCTTCAGCCCCGACGGGCGGCGTCGCGGACGGGGGGATCCCGGTCGCGGCTGAAGCCGCTCCTACAACGAATGCAAGGCAGCAACGAATGCAAGGCAGCAACGAGTGCAAGCCAGCGCCCGCAAACGCAAAGGGGCGGCCGAAGCCGCCCCTCGTCATGCGCCGCGGTGCAACCCTCAGCGGGCGCCGAAGCGCGCCCGGCAGCCGTCGTCGACCCACAGCTGGTTGCCCTGGTAGCCCCAGGTCCGGCCCTCGTCGCAGCGGGTCTTGGACAGCTGCTGCACGATCACCGGGCGGCCGCGGTTGCGGTCCCAGTTGCAGTAGCGGCGGCGCTGGTCATCGCTGCTGCAGGTGACCTGGTAGTTCGGATCGGCGTGGCCCCAGCCGCCACCCCCATTGTTCCCGCCGCGGCCCTCGGCGAATTCACCGCGGCAGCCGTCGTTGACCCACACGCTGCCGTTGCGGAAGCCCCAGGTACGGCCCTCGACGCAGCGCGTGTCCGACAGCTGACGCACCAGCGTGGCGCCCCGCCAGCTGGTCCTGCACTCGCGCTGGCGGTGGTCGGTGCTTTCGCAGCGGATCGTGCCGCCCTGGCCGCCGCCGCCGCCCCAGCCGCCGCCATCGCGGCTGTCGGCGAAGCGGGCACGGCAACCGCGGTCGACCCAGACGAAGCCCCGGCCGCTGCCCCAGTTGGTGCCTTCCACGCAGCGCGTATCGGACAGGTTCTGCACCAGCACTGCGCGGCCGGAGAACGGCGCGTTGCACTGGCTGCGGCGGTTGTCGTTGGACGAGCAGGTGACCGTCTGGCCGGAATAGCCCCGGTCCTGGGCGGCGGTGGGGGCGGTAACGCCCAGGCCCAGCAGCGTGGCCAGGCCGGAAACGGCGAGCGACAGGCGGAGCGACATGTGCGGATCCTTGCAGGTGTGAAGATGGCCGGACTATAGCCGCAGGCCTCGACAATGGATCGTGACCGGGCGGATTTGCCCGGGCGGCCGCCGGGCCGCAGAATATCGGGCTTTCCGGCGCCGCCTGCGCCGGTATTCCCCCTGCGGAGCTTTGCGATGCGTACCCACTTCTGCGGCCTGGTCGACGAGACCCTGATCGGCCAAACCGTCACCCTCGCCGGCTGGACCGACGTCGCCCGCAACCTGGGTGGTGTCTGCTTCATCGACCTGCGCGACCACGAGGGCATCGTGCAGGTGACGGTGGAGCCGGCGGCTGGCGACGAGAACGCTGCCGAAGTGTTCAAGGTCGCCGCCGACCTCGGCTACGAGGACGTGCTGCAGGTGGAAGGCGTGGTGCGCGCGCGGCATGCGGTGAACGACAAGATCCGCACCGGCAAGGTCGAGGTCATCGCCACCCGCATCACCGTGCTCAACAAGGCCTCACCGCTGCCGTTCCACGCCCACGAGAACCCGGGCGAGGACACCCGCCTGAAGTACCGCTACCTGGACCTGCGTCGTCCGGAAATGCAGCGCATGCAGCGCACCCGCATCAAGCTGGTGCAGTCGCTGCGCCGCTACCTGGACGAGCGTGGCTTCCAGGACATCGAAACCCCGATCCTGACCAAGGCCACCCCGGAAGGCGCGCGCGACTTCCTGGTGCCGGCGCGCATGCATCCGGGCGAGTTCTACGCGCTGCCGCAGTCGCCGCAGCTGTTCAAGCAGATCCTGATGGTGGCCGGCTTCGACCGCTACTACCAGATCGCGCGCTGCTTCCGCGACGAAGCCCTGCGTGCCGACCGCCAGCTGGAATTCACCCAGCTCGACATGGAGTTCGCCTTCGTGCGCGAGCGCGACGTGCAGGACGCCGTGGAAGCGATGATCCGCGCGGTGTTCAAGGAAGTGGTGGACGTCGAGCTGGCGGCCGAGTTCCCGCGCATGACCTGGGCCGAGGCGATGCGTCGCTATGGTTCGGACAAGCCGGACCTGCGCATCGACCTGGAGCTGGTCGACGTGGCCGAGCAGGTCAAGGGCAGCGAGTTCGCCGCCTTCACCGCCGCGGCCCATGACGCCGACGGCCGCGTCGCCGCGCTGCGCATCCCGGGCGGCGCCACGCTCTCGCGCAAGCAGATCGACGAATACGCCGCCCACGCCGCCAAGTACGGTGCCAAGGGCCTGGCCTACGTCAAGCTGGGTGATACCGGCGAGGTGACCTCGCCGATCGCCAAGTTCTTCTCCGAAGAAGCCTTCGCCGCGCTGCTCAAGCACGTTGGCGCGAGCAACGGCGACATCGTGTTCTTCGGCGCCGGCGGCTACAACAAGGTGTCGGACTTCATGGGCGCGCTGCGCCTGAAGGCCGGCAAGGACTTCGGCCTGGTCGCCGCCGGCTGGCGTCCGCTGTGGGTCACCGACTTCCCGATGTTCGAGTGGGACGAAGAGGCGCAGCGCTACGTGGCCCTGCATCACCCCTTCACCGCCCCGGCGGTGGACGACGTCGCCGACCTGCGCGCCAATGCCAAGACCGCCGTGTCGCGCGGCTATGACATGGTGCTCAACGGCAACGAGATCGGCGGCGGTTCGATCCGTATCCACCGCCCGGAAATGCAGAGCACGGTGTTCGAGCTGCTGGGCATCGGTGCGGAGGAGGCCGAGGCCAAGTTCGGCTTCCTGCTCGACGCGCTGAAGTACGGCGCCCCGCCGCACGGCGGCATTGCGTTCGGCATTGACCGTATCGCCGCGCTGATGGCGGGCACCGAATCGATCCGCGACGTCATTCCGTTCCCGAAGACCACCGGCGCGCAGTGCCTGATGACCGGCGCCCCGTCGCCGATCCCGGACGAGCAGCTCGCGGAAGTGCACATCATGGTGCGTCCGCAGCCGGCCAAGGGCTGAGGCGATGGCGCTGGCGATCCGCCGCGCCGACGTGGCCGACGCCGAGGTCCTCTCGGCGCTGGCCGCGCGCACCTTCACCGAGACCTTCGGCCACCTGTATCCGGATGAAGACCTGCAGGCCTTCCTGCTGGAGGCCTACGCGGTGGAGCGCTCGCGCATCGTGCTGGCGCATCCGGACTACGCCATCTGGTTGCTGGAGGATGACGGCGTGGCGGTGGGTCATGCCGCCGCCGGACCGTGTGGTCTGCCGCATGCGGACGTAGCGGCGGGCGATGGCGAGTTGAAGCGCCTTTATCTGATCAAGGACTACCAGAACAGCGGCTGGGGCAGCCGGCTGTTCGAGACCGCGCTGCAGTGGCTGGAGCGTGATGGGCCGCGCCGGCTGTGGATCGGTGTGTGGTCGGAGAACTTCGGCGCGCAGCGCTTCTATGCGCGTTATGGCTTCAAGCGCGTGGGCGAGTACGAATTCCCCGTGGGGCAGGTCCGCGACCTCGAATACATCTTGCGGCGCGACCGCGCGGCTAATCCCGCTTTGCGGCATTAGCCCCCAAAGTTTTGCTACGCAAAACTTCGGGCCCCAGCTCCTGCCTTGCCTATCCCCCGCGGCTTCGGTTGCGGCTAATCCCGCTTTGCGGCATTAGCCCCCAAAGTTTTGCTACGCAAAACTTCGGGCCCGAGCTCCTTGCCTTGCCTATCCCCCGCGGCTTCGGTTGCGGCTAATCCCGCTTTGCGGCATTAGCCCCCAAAGTTTTGCTACGCAAAACTTCGGGCCCCGGCTCCTTGCCTTGCCTATCCCCCGCGGCTTCGCCGCGCCCCCCTTAACAGAAGGGGGGCTTTGCTTCGTCAGACATCCCGTCATCGAACGTGGCCTTCAGTGGCGCGCGGTCGCGGCTGAAGCCGCTCCTACAGGAGGGGATTGGGCGGCGATTCGTTGTTAGTGCGCGGCTTTGGATGGCGTCGTCCGGTCGTGGGGATCCGTA